>JBIJCS010000085.1:0-12302 GCA_044344575.1 Pirellula sp.
CACCGTCGCCGTGATCCACAAAACGGCCGAAGAAGCAAGAATCTTCGAAAGCTCCGCTCCCGATGAAACAACTGTCATGGCTGTTTCCGATAAAGCCGTCGTCGATGGAATCCCAATCCATATCCGAGGAAGCTACCGAAATCTTGGACCTGTCGTCGAACGTGGATTCCCCGAAGTCATGCTCCCCGAAGGTTCCACTCCCATCTTCCCTACCAACAGCAGCGGACGGCTCGAACTCGCCAAATGGATCGCAAGCCCCAATCACCCACTTACCGCTCGCGTCATCGTCAACCGAATCTGGCGATGGCACTTCGGTACAGGTCTCGTTGAGTCTACCGAAAACTTCGGGGCTCTCGGGTCGCCACCCTCCCATCCGGAACTCCTCGACTATCTCGCTCGATGGTTCATCGAATCCGGTTGGTCCATCAAAGCCCTCCACCGACTCATCCTTACCTCATCCACCTACCAAATGAGCTCCGGGCATCCCAATTTCCTTCACGCACAAGAAATCGATGCGGCGAATCGACTACTCTGGCACTTTCCCTTACAACGCCTAGATGCAGAACAAATCCGCGACACAATCCTTTTTGCGTCCGGAAACCTCGACTTGAAAATCGGAGGTAAAAGCGTTCCCCTTCGCAACCGCCAATTTGTCTTCGACCATACCTCTATCGACCACACCCAATACGATAGCCATCGACGCACCATCTTCCTGCCGGTGATCCGAAACCATCTCTTCTCTCTCTTCGAACAATTCGACTTTCCTGACCCCACTATGCCCGTCGGCGACCGCCAATCGACAACCGTCGCCCCGCAAATGCTGATGCTGATGAACGCTCCATGGGTCCTTCAATCCGCAGAAAAAATCGCGCAGCAAAGCGGAGAGATCGCAAGCGACCCTACAACCCGCGTCCAATGGATCGTAATAGAAATACTCGGGCGACAAGCAACAAACACCGAACTGCAACGCATCCTAGAATTCATTGCTCAACCAAACAATCATTCGCAGTTGCAGTGGGAACTAGTCTGCCAAAACCTACTTATTTGCAGCGAGTCGATGTATGTTCCATAAACAAATGCAATCAACGGAAAACCTCAACTGCCTACTCGCAAGACGACGTGTCCTTCAATCCTCTGCACTCGGATTCGGTGGACTCGCTCTCCATTCACTCCTCGCCGCAGAACCCCCCTCTATCCAATCGTCCGATCCACTCGCCCCTAAAAAACCTCACTTTCCTCCACGCGCTAAACGAATCGTGTTCCTGTTCATGAAAGGAGGACCCTCCCATATCGATACCTTCGATCCTAAACCCTCCCTTACCCGTGACGATGGTAAACCACCCCCCTTCGAATTGCCTCGCGTTGTCTTCGCACAACAAGGAAACCTGCTCAAGTCCCCATGGAAATTCTCACAACGCGGTCAATCTGGACTCCCTGTGAGCGAACTCTTCCCCCATGTCGCCAAACACATCGACAAACTCTGCATCCTTCGAAGCCTCCACGGTAGCAATCCCGCCCACGGTGGAGCACTACTAAAAATACATACCGGTAGCGATCAATTTGTACGCCCAAGTATGGGTGCTTGGATTACCTACGGACTCGGTACCGAAAACCAAGACCTACCTGCATTCGTTACCATCTGCCCAACACTCGCCCACGGCGGTGTGAATAATTGGGGCGCAGCTTTCCTACCAACCTACTGCCAAGGAACTCCAATTGGGAACGCCAGTCAAAGTGCAGCACAAGCAAACGTTCAACATATCGCCCCTCCAAAACTCGATCGTGCACAACAACGCAAACAACTTGATCTGCTCAGCAAATTCAACGACGATTTCGCAAAACAAAACCCCAGCGAAAATGACCTCGCTGGTCGACTCGGTGCTTTCGAACTCGCCTTTCGAATGCAGTCGAGTATCCCAGAAGTCCAAGACATTCAAAGCGAATCCGAAACAACCCTTCGACAATACGGTATCGATGACCCCATCACCGAAAACTTCGGACGACAATGCCTGATGGCTCGACGATTCCTCGAACGCGGCGTTCGTTTCGTCCAAGTCACACATAGCGATAGCGAAGTCCAATGGGACCAACACTCAGACCTCTACCAAGGCCACTCAAAAAATGCAGCCGAAGTCGACAAACCTATCGCAGGATTCCTCGCAGACCTACAACAACGCGGTCTCCTCGATGACACCCTCGTCCTATGGGGTGGCGAATTCGGACGTACTCCTACCTCACAAGGCAACGGTCGAGATCATAACCCACACGGATTCTGCATGTGGATGGCAGGTGGCGGAGTACGAGGTGGATACGCCTACGGCGCAACAGATGAATATGGATACTACGCCGTGGAAAACAAGATGCATGTCAACGACCTTCATGCAACCATCCTCCATATACTCGGCCTAGACCACGAACGTCTTACCTACCCCTACGCCGGACGCGAATTTCGCCTGACCGACGTGGCTGGTAAAGTTGCGACCGAAATTCTTTCCTGATCCACCCCAAACACCCTAAGGCTGCAACAAAACGACGCCCGACGCCGTCGCCGCCGCTTGCACCTTCAACGCCGTGGGATCATAAGGTGCCCGCTGACGTATCCCAGGTGCACAAGTCCCAGGACGGAAATGCCCAGCATTCGACACCTGCTGGTGAGGATGCTGCAACGTCATGAGATAAGGCGTAAAGAAAATCCCAGTAAAAAAACGCCCGCCAGAAAGCAACGGTTGCAAAGGCGGACAACGCTCGTGACCGTGATACTCCAACATCACGTCATCATAATAAGTCGGGTAATGACAAAAGGTTGGTGCTACCCAATTCTTCGTCGATACACTCCAGCCAGGCTGACGATCCGGTCCATAAGGCAAAGCCGTCGCCGCTGGCAATCGACCCTGCGTCGCATCCTCAGGGGTCGTCCCAGTCCCTATGCCAGAAATCGATGTGTTCGGAGTCTGCAAAGGCTTCACTCGCAACGGTTCCGTACTGCGGACTGCCGATGTGTTGGACTTGCCTGCTTCCACTCCCTGAGAAACATCGTCCTGCCGATTTACCTCCGGCAATCCCTCGACCAAAGTCGCCCCCTTGAGCCCTCCAACTTCCGTTCCCCCCTCCTGGGAATAACACTCCACCGACAATCCCATCGCCCCAAGCGTCAGCACTATCCTCGCCGCGCGTTTCGATACACGAATCGAAACCAATCGAAGAGCCTTCGGTCTTGTACCTTGCATCAGATTGGACTCCCCACAACGCGGATCATTGATTCGAAAAAGTCGGCCCTAGGGGTTGCCCTGGCTATCCGCATCCCAAAAGAATACCTCAATCCAAGGGGACCGACTGCCGTTGTTTTCGGCATAGTCACTACCATCCCTGCAAACAGCCTCCCCGTTTTCTAGCCCCATTCACACTACCCCGCGTTGCAGACTTCCTATCCCCTACCAATTAACATCCAATTCCCCCCCTCAGCGCAACAAAAAAGCGTGGTCATTGCCACGCTCTTTTCCTCAGCCAACCGGCGAAACTCATTTCGCACTCTTCCCCTTAGGATCCGAAGAGCTCGGTTGGGACTTCTTCCAGTAAGGGTCCGCACTGCGAATCTCTCGCAAATGCAACCAATGCCCGTGGGTCTTCGACGTGCTGGAAACCATCGTCTCCGGTGCAATCTCCCCCTTCTGGATCCGCTTGACAAAATCGGACTCAGCGATCGGACCTACCGTTTTTGATCCTCCAAAAAAACCCTTTTTCATGAAGTACCAGTCAGCAGACATCAGGTATCTCCTCCCAATAAAAGGTCCAAGCAAACAATCAATCAAAAAGATTGCAATCGTCGCGGAGGCTCTACCAGATCGTATCTACTACTTCCAACTCCCCATTATACGAGTTGTTTCGGCAACTCAAGTAAAAGAATCTCTAATTTCACGCACGGAAACGGAAATTCCCCCTCCCGGTTTCACGAAGCGTTTTCGTGCGTTGCAAAGTGGGCTAGCTGCCCAGTATCTCGGGTCACCGTGATCGTTAAAACGTCCAAATCCAAACAATTTGCCGCTGTTCCAAACGGATCCTCAATCTCAACACTCGTTTCCTCAATGCCAAACATCCCCAAAGAAAGGACGGCCATGAGAATCGGCGACCACCAACCAAACCGCTCGCAAATCACCAGCGGAAGTGTCGCCAGATAAACCAAAATCAATAATTTAATCAAGGACACATAGGCAAAGGGTAACGGTGTCTTTTGAATCTTTTCACACCCCCCCTGCGCATTGACTAACTCCGCAATCTGCGCCTCCAAATGCCTCGTCATCTCAAGCGGCAACTCCCCACTGCGCATATGACGATGTACCCACGAACTCATCGCCGCTGCAATCGCCGTGGGCTGATTCCCAAACCGCTGCGCAGTCTCCACAACATGCTGTGGCAAAAACGGCGCAGCCTCCGCTAAATCCCGCAAACCCCGCAATGACATCTTCAAACTGATCGCAAACCCAGCCACAAGATCCGCCAAATCCCCCCCATCACGCGTGTACAAAGCCCCAACACGCGCAATGTTGCGACTCGAATTGATGATCGTTCCCCAATGCGAACGCCCTTCCCAATATCTTGCATTCGACGCATTCATCCGAAAGACCAACAAAAAGCCAATCAACGAACCTAGCACAACATGCCCAAATGAATCGAGCTCTTTCTCTAAAACGCTCGGTGTCTCACTCGCCTGCAATTTCCCTAAACTGTAAATCAGCTCAATCAAAATCGCATAACCCACCGCCAACAAAATACGCCCATAGCACATCGGTAAAGCAGTGCCAGCCCAAGCAAACGCACTCTTGAGCCAATTGCGAGTTACCCTAGGGTCAGGTCGAGTATTCATCCGCTCTTCCTTTCCCCACCTGCCGCCACACCCTCTTCCTTCACATCTCCCACAAAACGATATCCCGCATCACGTATCGTGAGAAAATGCTTCGGATGCGCCGGATCCACTTCAAACAATTTTCTCAGGCGTAGCAAGAACTGATCTACACTCCGTGTTTGCATCTCGCCCGACATGTCCCACACCTCCGCGAGCAACTCCTGACGACTGATCACTCGCCCCTCATTTTCCACAAAATAACGCAGCAACTGCAACTCTTTATGTGTTAACTTCACTTCCTGCCCATCGACTTGCACTTCATACGTTTCAAAATGAATGTGCGCGCGACCAAACCGAACTTCAATCACCTTCGACGAAAAGGCTTTGCTCGGTCCCTCCACCTCCTGCCGCGGATGCAATCGCAAAAGATTCCGAACACGCGCAAGCAATTCATCGAGATCAAAGGGCTTGTTCAAGTACTGATTTGCCCCCACATCAAACCCCCGCGCTCGATCCTCAGCTAAACTGCGTGCAGAGAGAATCAATACCGGAACCTTCACATTCAATTCCCTCAATCGCGTACAAACCGCATATCCACTCATCCCTGGCAACATCAAATCCAACACGATCAAATCAAACGAAAAAGGATCCGATTCCAGCAACTTCGTCGCTGTGGCCCCATTATCAACCAACGATACTTTGTAACCTTCCGCCTCAAGATTGTATTTCAACCCCTGCGCTAAATGCGCCTCATCCTCTACCACCAAAATACGCGGCTTCATCCCTGTCCCCCCTCGATACTCATGGCAGTTCCCCACCCGTTGGTCCATGCTCCAACTCCCAGCCCCGACGATACTCCAACGGCACGTCTGGTTGCTGCCAAGCATTCATGCCGCCATCGATATACACAGTCTGACCATGCATGTGCATCGCCAAATCACTTACCAAAAAAGCCGCAATAGGACCACACACCTCCGCGCCAGGAACTTGACCACTCGGCGTGTGCAATCGCATCCAATCCAATCCCGCTGCATCTACCGACAATACCTGATTCGTCAAAGGCGTTCGCACTAACCCAGGTGCAATCGCGTTAACCCGAATCCCCCTCGATGCCAACTCCACCGACAAAGATCGAACCAACGCACTTACCGCTCCCTTCGACGCATCGTAAACACTGTGATTCGGCTCGGATAACATCCCGTTGATCGACCCAGTAAACAAGATCCGACCCTCCACGCCCCGCCGAACCCAATGCTGACTCATCATCTGCGCAAGAAAATACCCAGCCTTGACATTCACATGCATCGTTCGATCAAACCCGCTTTCGCTGACCTCCAAAAATGATGGATCGATATAAATCCCAGCATTGCAAACCAATAGCGAGATATCGCTGTGATGCTCTAACAGAGGACCAATCCACTCCGACCGCATTTCCGCAATCGAACGCGACAAATCAAAACATTCTAAATGCGACTGAGAACTATACTCCCGACAGCGTGCAAGCGTCTTCTGTGCATGCGCATCATCGTTTAATCCATGCAAAACAACGGTCGCACCCGCCTGAGCCAACGCAATCGCTATCGCTGCACCAACACCCTGTGTGCTCCCAGTAACCAATGCCTTCCTGCCATGAAGATCAATCTTCATCGCCATGCCCTAGGAAGTAACCGAGTCGGAAATACTACCATCAGCCACCACTCCCGCCTTGCCCTTCCGCCCCCCTCGCCGCTCAATCGCAGCCTCCACAAACCGCGCAAACAACGGATGCGCCTTCGTTGGCTTGCTCTTGAACTCCGGATGAAATTGAACGGCTAAGAAAAATGGATGCGATGGCAACTCCATGATCTCCACCAAACCACCGTCGGGACTCAAACCCGAAAAACGCATCCCGTGTGCTTCATACTGATTGCGATAAACGTTGTTGAACTCATAACGATGCCGATGACGCTCATGAATCAACTCTTGCGTGTGATAAGCCTTCTGAGCTATCGAATCGGGTTGCAGACGACAAGGCTGCGAACCGAGACGCATCGTGCCTCCGAGCTGCGTGACATTCCGCTGCTCATCCAATAAACAAATCACCGGATGCGAAGTGTCTTTATCAAACTCCGTCGAATGAGCTTGGACTAGTCCTACCACGTTGCGACCAAACTCAATCGCCGCACACTGCATCCCTAAACAAATCCCAAAAAACGGAATCCCCTTCTCCCTCGCATAACGTATCGCCTGTACTTTCCCCTCCACCCCACGCTCGCCAAATCCACCCGGTATCAAAATCCCATCGTAACCGGAAAGCAACCGCTCGGGCCCCTCCTCTTCAATGTCCCCACTCTGTATCCTCGCAATGCGAATATTCGCCTGATGCGTTATCCCCGCATGATCAATCGACTCGTAAATCGATTTGTACGCGTCCTTGTGCTCAGCATATTTGCCAACCACCGCTATACTCACCTCATGCTTCGGATTCCTCAACGAGTACATCAATTGATCCCAAGCATCCAATCGAAGCGGCTGCGCACTTAACCCAAATCGCTTGATGATAAACTCGTCAAGCCGGTGATCCTTCAGCGACAAAGGTACCTCGTATATCGAAAAGTCCTTGTCCTTCTCTTCGATCACCGCCTGCAAATCCACATTGCAAAACAAAGCGATCTTTTCACGCTCCTCCCGCGAAATACTCTGCTCACAACGACAGATAAGCATGTCAGGCTGTATCCCAATCTGACGCAATTGCCCCACAGAATGCTGCGTCGGCTTCGTCTTAATCTCCGCCGCCGCCTTCAGATATGGCACCAACGTTAAATGAATGAAAAGACAATTTTCTCGACCCACATCCTGGGGAAACTGACGAATCGCCTCCAAAAAAGGCAGACTCTCTATGTCACCGACCGTTCCTCCAATCTCCGTGATCACAATGTCCGTGTTCGCATCCGCCAACCGTAACACCGCCTCCTTGATCTCGTTGGTAATGTGCGGGATCACCTGCACCGTTTTTCCCAAAAACTGCCCGCGACGCTCTTTCTCAATGACCCGAAGATAGATCTGCCCCGTCGTATAATTCGAATCCCGCGTCAATTGCCCACTCGTAAACCGCTCGTAATGCCCCAAGTCCAAGTCCGTTTCGCTCCCGTCATCCAACACGTACACCTCCCCGTGCTGGTAAGGACTCATCGTGCCAGGATCCACGTTGATGTACGGATCAAGCTTCTGCATCCGCACCCGCAACCCCCTGGCCTCAAGCAACATCCCGATCGACGCACTCGTCAACCCCTTGCCGATCGAGCTGACCACCCCCCCAGTTACAAATATGTGCTTGGTCATGACGTCCTTTCAACAACCTCCAAGTGCGCTGATTCCCCAGGAAACCGGTATCGTAACGATTTTGGTGTGCCCCGACAAATGCCCGTACACACATTTACTCCTTTCCTTCCCATTCTATCCCCCCATGACGCTTGCAAGATGAAGGTTTTCCCATAAGCTTACAATGCTAACAGGGGCTTCGTCCGACCAAATCGGACTTCGCCCTTCCCTAAAATCCCAGCGACTCGCCCGTTGCCCTCCTACAACGATGTAGCAACCTCAACTCCGTCGCTTATAACTATAACTTCACCGCCCACACACGGGCGTTTTTTCCAAGGTGACCTGAACATGCAAGTTCGCAAATCAACCGAGCACAACAAGACCCTCCAAGGGATCTCCTCCCATGCCCTCATCATCTGCGGCCTACTCGGTCTCTTGACCCTAGCTCTGCGATTCGCTCCCCTCCCGGAAAACTTCTCCGCTTTCGGAGCACTCGCGATCTTCTGCGGCGTGTTTGCTTCCAATGCAAACCGCTGGTGGATCCCCGTTGCTTTCCTCTTCCTCGCCGACTGCATCGGTCACTTCGCACACATCCCCGGCATGGGCTTCTACAACCCTCTCGCGATGACTCTGAATTACATCGGTCTGGCCAGCATGACTCTTGTCGCAAACGCATTCCGCTCAAAAATCAACCCATCTGCAACCACACTCTTCGCCACCCTCCCACTGGCATCCCTCGCCGGATCCCTCGCCTTCTTCCTCATCAGCAACTTCGGCGCATGGCTCGATCCCCAAATGCAATACCCGAGATCTCTCAACGGTCTGCTCGATTGCTACCTCGCCGCTATCCCCTTCTGGAGATCATCGCTCACTAGCGATATCGTCTTCACCCTCGCCTTCAGTGCCTTGGCAAGCCTTTTCGCTACATCCCTGACCCGAACCTCTGTCTCAGCGAAAAACTCGACCCAACAATAAACTGACAAGCTACCGATCGATCTGAAATCGATCGATAGCTGTCTTGAACGAATTCAAAAACCCAACAAGCTCCCGCGAAACTCATACCCGCGCGAAGCTTAATCTCTATTCGGTAACTTCCACCGAAAGAATCTCAACGACCTCCACCGGAACGTCCGAGTGCCCACTGCGCCGTGTCGTCTCTACACCTTCAATCGCATTGACGACCTCCATCCCCGCCGTCACTTTGCCAAAAACACAATATCCAACGCCGTCCTGCGACTGAGACTTGTCCAAAAATCGATTGTCCGAAACGTTGATGAAAAACTGACTTGTCGCACTGTCAGGCACCGACGTGCGCGCCATCGCAATCGTATACTTCAAATTGCTCAAGCCATTCGAGGACTCATTCTTGATCGGTGCCTTGGTCTTCTTCTGTACCATGCCGTCCGTAAATCCACCCCCTTGGATCATAAACCCAGGAATCACCCGGTGAAAGATGGTGCCATCGTAATGCCCCGATTTGGCGTAATCCAAAAAATTTGCCACCGTTACCGGTGCCGACTTCTCGTCAAGCTCCACGGTAATGTCCCCTTGATTGGTCTTGAATACAACTGCCATGGCTAATTGCTGCTTTCTTGCATGAACTAATTCTTAAACGCGCAATACCGTAGCCTACTGACGACAAAACGGTATGCGCTCAACGCATCGATAACCGAAATTGTACCACATGAGCCCAAATCTGGACTCCCCCTGCAAATCGCCTACCTCCCACACCCAACCCTCTACTCCTGCGTGTGCAAACCACACTCGGTTTTCCCCGTACCACTCCAACGCCCCGCACGCTCGTCCTCCCCAAAACTCACCGCACGTGTACACGGCCAACACCCTATGCTTGTGTACCCCTGATCATGCAGCGGGTTGTAAGGTATCCCCCTCGACGTGATCCTCTCCCACACCTTCCGCTTCGTCCAATTCGCCAGCGGCGATATCTTGACCAAATGAAATTTACTGTCCCAACCTACGATCGGTGCTCGCAATCGATCCGGACTCTGATCCCGACGAATGGCACTACCCCAAGCATATTTACCCAATGCAGCCCGACGCAACACCGCAATCTTCCGATCGTTGCAACAACGATTCGGATCCGACTTGTACACCGGCCCACCATTCGATAACTCGTAAACCTCCACACTTTGCTCAGGCCGCATCAATTCAACTTCTATACCATATAAATCCGCAACGCGATCTCGCAACGCAAGCGTCTCGGGAAACTGGTAACCAGTATCCAAATTAAACACATGTGCCTTCGGTGAAATCCTCGACAACATCTCGAGTATCACCATCCCCTCCGGCCCAAACGCCGTTGCCATCGTAAACCGATCCGAATACCGATCCAATGCCCACCGCAAAATCTCTTCCGGCTCCGACTCCTCAAACCCTAAACTCAACGACCGCAACTCTTCAAGCACTTCCGGAGTCGGTATCAACGGAGGATCGGCACCTAAAGATCCGATCAAGGGTTCGTATTGCATTTGTTAGATCACTCGCCGTCGGCGATCCAAAGTCGCGGATAAAAAATCGACTCGCTCCCGCCAAAGGGACAAGGTAAAACTTGAACAAGCATAGCCTTTCCACCCACCCGGTCAAGAATCCTTCAGCGAGCCCGCCAAATGCCAGTCTACGAATTCTACTGTTGCGACTGCCATACTATTTTTAACTTTCTTTCCCGCAAAATGCAGGTTCCAACCCAAGTTCCCTGCCCAAAATGCGGCAGAAACGACCTGGAGAAAAAAGTATCTCGTTTCGCTATATCAAAAGGATTGATCGAATCCCAAAACCAAAAGGACCCACACGACCCCTTCGCTCTCCTAGACGAATCCAAAATGGAACAACTAATGAACGAATTCGCCCCTAGCTTGCATGACTCCGATGAATCGGAAGACCCCCGACAAATGGCAAAACTGATGAACCGAATGTTCGAACTCGCCGGAACAAAACCCACCGGCGCAATGCTCGAAGCCATGCAGAGAATGCAAGAAGGCGAAGACCCAGACTCCATCGATGAACAAATCGGAGACGAAATCGAATCACAAACAGACCCGTTCGCACATAGCGAACTGCATCACTCTCGCAATCTAAAAAACCATCTGCGAAAACTACTCGAAGCCCCCAACGTCGACCCCGAACTCTACGAACTCCCCTAACCACCCACTCCCCTAACCACCCACTCCCCTCTCCAACTCTGCCCTCCCGAACTCTGGCATATCGAACTCTGCCCTCTCCTCCTTCCCCTCTCAGCCGTCTCTGTGCCCTCGGTGTCTCTGTGCCCTCAGATGTCTCTGTGTTTCAATCCCCCTGCTGCCCCCACCCTGCTGCAAATCCACCCCGCCAATCACAACAAACAAAAAAGCCCGTGCCACCACGATATCGCAGCAGCACGGGCCGTTACCGTCACTTTAGCCTGTAAGGGTGAAATGGTGATTCATTTCATTCACAAGCTGGGGTTGGAGCTGCTTGTCTTACGCAGCCCGCCGGCATGCTTAAGACGCCCCACCCCTTTGGCTAGTAGAACAAGAATTCACTAATCACCTCCTTTCGAAACGAGCCAGGCAATCATCACTTCCAGGTTGCCTAGAATCGGAAGCCGACTGCACGGATACGCAAGCCGCGATGCGTTTCGCGGCACCGCCCCTATTGTATCGATCCAGCCAAGGGAAAATCAACTAGTTTCCCAAAAGTTACCGGACATATTGAAATTCTGGCAACATCACCAAACTCCAAATCAAATCCTCCACATCCTGCCCCTCCAGCCTCTCTCCCACCGCTTCGTAAATTGCAGACAACTCCAATTCGGTAGGACGTCGACTCAACGCATAAAGATACAACGGCTCAATCCATTCCCTACGCCACAATTCTCTGCCACTCTTCACTCCACTGTGCTCCCCATCGAACTCCCCTCGCATCGCCACCGACGCCATCCATCGCTTCGCCCCGAACCGCAACCACTCCGCAAGTGTCTCTCCATTGGATAAATCCATCGCCTCCAAAGTGGTTAACTCCGTCGGCCTGACCGTGACAATCTGATCGCGGTTCGGCCTACCTAAACTTCTCATCAAAAAATCTGCCTTCACCAACGATGCCCTAACCATCTTCCCCGGCCCCTCAAGCCCTTCCAGCATCTTCCGCGAAATCTCATCCGCTAACC
>JBIJCS010000524.1:0-3496 GCA_044344575.1 Pirellula sp.
TGGAAGGCCATTCTACGGTGTGGGAGAGAACGGCCTGGAAGGCCATTCTACGGTGTGGGAGAGAACGGCCTGGAAGGCCATTCTACGGTGTGGGAGAGAACGGCCTGGAAGGCCATTCTACGGTGTGTGTGGGGCGCGGGGGAGTTGTAAGAGTTGGGTGTGTCCGCGAGGTTATTTGACCGATGGATTTTTGTTTCGGTAACGTTGGTCGATGACCACCCATTCGAATTTGCCGCTTTTCGAGGCTTTGCATTCGAAGATGGTTTTTGCGATATCTGAGACGCGAAAATCTTTGCTTCGTTTATCGATGTAGTAGGCTTTTTCGGCCAGAGCAAGTAGGTCTTCGGTCTCTTTGGGGATGAATTTTAGGACCGTCCGTTCTTTAATGTTCACGCCTGCTGCTTGCAACAGGGCTTTGTCGTATTGCATGAGAGCGTTGTTGGTAATGTAGGAGAAGAAGAGTCGCTTTTCTTGGTCGCGAGTACCTGAACGACCTTTGGGGGATTTTGCGAGAGTATTGGCGTAATCGATGGTGGTGATACCGCCACCGATCGCGGCGAGTTCGATGCCGAAGGCATCGAGTTGACCTGCGTAGGCTTTTCGGTCTCGCGCAGTGAATTTCAGTTCCCAACGTTCGCCTCGGTGGACGCCGTCGACTCCTTCGCCTTCAGGGCCCGGTGGTCGGCTGTCACCCTGGCCGCTGCGGTCACCGGTCACGGCATCGGAAGCCATGATGGTATCCATGGAAGCGATTGCGGCGATGGCATCGTTAACCATTTGGATGGTTTGTTCGAGTGCCGGTTCGTTGAGTTGCTCGACTTCGTCGGCTGCAGGGGGATCGAAGTCTCGTTCGAAGCCCGCTGCGTTATCTCCGCGTCCGGCGATTGTTTCTACGTCGACTGTCATTTTTTGGGGGCGAGTCCAGTTCATGGAGAGCAGGAACAGGAGGAACAGAGCGCCGACAGCGAGAGCAAGCATGACGGCGATGCTGATGAGCAAGCTGGAGACTTGTTCGACTTTGTTGGTCCTCATGGAGGATTCGTCGACGTAGAGCATGCCTTCGGAGGGATTGGATTTTGCGTTGGGTGCGATGGAGCTCATGGTGGTCGCAGCAATGTTTTTGAGTGTGGTGTTTTTACTTGTAAAGTCTTGATCGGGTGAAGTCTTTACTCAACAAAGATGTAGTCGGGGCGCAGTTCGAGGAACCAGGTTTTCCATTCTCTCTGAGCGCGGATACGGTCTTGGTCGGTGATACCGCCTTCTTTGGGTAGGTGGTATTTATCAAGTTTTCGGGAGATGAGTCGCAGGGAGGTTTCGGCGTTTCGATTGACTTCGGTATCGCGATCGGAGAGGGCGAAGATCAGTTCGGGGACCATTTCCAGGTCATCGCTTCGGCCTAGTACTTTTGCAGAGATGCGTCGGGCTTTCCAGTCTTTGGATCTCAGGAGTCGGGCGAAGCGATTGAGTTCATCTTTACGTCGAGCGGGGTCTTTCGAGAAGATGATTTTGTCGGGGACGAGTTTTTCTTCGCCTTGTGATTTTTTGTCATCTTCGAGCATTTTCAGGGCATCATCGATGCTGGTTGCTTCGTTTTTGGAGATAGGTTTTCCGTTGATCATGGTGATGGTGGTGAGATCGGAGGGGAGTTCATTTCCGCCGATCGCGATGGCTTCTTTGAGGTCGCCGATCGCTTTTTGGGTGCTACGGATGAGGAACAGGGTGGCGAGGCAAGTTGAGGTTTGGGGTCCGAGTACAACGTCGACATCAGGGGCATCGACTCCGCCCCATGAACCGTCGCGGCCTTGGACAGCTCGCATGCGTTCGACTTCGGCGTTGTACCAAGGTGGGCTTTTATTTTGTTTTCCGTTAGCGATTTCGAGGAAGGATTCGAAGCGTTCGAGGGAGTAGAGGTAGTAGTAGTGCCAGGTTGTTTTTTGGTATTGGTTTTTTCGGTTGAAGCTTAAGCCTAGGTTGACGCAAGCATCGAGTCGTGGTCGGTCTACGTTTGCGCCTCTGCGTTTCTTTTCGGATTCGGCGACGACGCGTTTGAAGGCTGGAGGTATGAGGCCTTCCTCTTCTTCGGCTTCTGCGAGCCGGTTTCGGAAAACACCGAGGATATCGCCGGCGATCAGGACGCTGGATAGGCCGCAAGCGTTCAGGGAGTGGGTGGATTGCAGGGCACCGGCGTTTCCTGGTTCGAACTGATAGGGCCAGCCACCTTGATAGTTGCTTGAGGGATCTTTGATTTGTGCGTTATAGAGGTAGCCGAGTGTTCGCAGGATACGATCATCGGGGATTTCGATTCCAACTTGGGCCATGGTCCAGAGTGCGAGCATGACGTATTGGGTTTGGGAGATATCGCCGCTATCGAGTTTGTGGGATCCATCGATGTAGCCGAAGGCACCGCCACCTTGTTGGATTCTGAGGAAGAAATCTCGGGCTTTGAGTAATTGTGGTCCGTAGTTATCGACGGAGACGCTGGCCAGGAGCATGCAAGCGACGGCCATATGGTAGACGGTTTTGGCTTCGAACCCGCCTTGAGCGGCGGTAATTTTATCGACGTAGTTTTTGGAGATGTTCAAACCGTGGGCTACGACTGGGTGATCTGGGTCACCTTCGACTTTGTAGATGGTGTATGCACCGAGGACTTCGATGCCGAAGGATTCGGAGCCTGAGGCTTTAAGATTGGTGGTAGAGAGGTACTGAACTGCTCGGTCGACCATTTCTTTGACGACCGGGTGATCTGGATAGTAGTTTTGAGCTTGGGCTGCTGGTGGATTGCACCACGTAGCGAAGCAAGTGGCCAGGAGTAGGATTGCGGTTGCTAGGGCTTTGGGTGAACCAAGCATGGGAGAACCAAGGATCATGGTATACGGAGTCGGAAAAGCGGAAGGCTTGCGGAAGGCTTACAGTGGCGATTACTTTAGGGATTAGATCGACTAGCACGTCGGGATGAGTCGTTTTTTCGGATCGCGATCCCTGCGTTTAAGTGTATCTGATTTTGGGGGGAATCCCACACAATGGGGTGGGAAAAGAAGTGAATTGTGTCGGTTGACAAACATTCCGGGGGGGCTTACTATTCTGGTCCGCAGGATGGCTTTGTATTCGTGCAGAGCGGGATCGCGTGCGGTTGGTCAGGTAGCTCAGTAGGTAGAGCAATGGACTGAAAATCCATGTGTCGCCGGTTCGATCCCGGCCCTGACCACTCGGAGTGGATCAAGCGAATCGTTGGTGAATCGTGTTCTTTGCACTGAGCTAGTGCGCTGAATGGTCAGTGTCCTCAATGGGTTTCCTACTCATGCGCGGGAACCACCAATGAGAAAGCTACCTTCTTGCCGGCTCCATCGCGCTTCTAGCGATACGATCTGCCGTATGTCAGGTTGCACCTACTAGCTAGGTAGGTTCGGTTCCAGGAGTCGTAAGACAAGTTCACTCGGTTCGTTGCTCAGTAGCTGACGACCTTCACTTTGGCGTCGAGAAAAGCGGTCAGAGCGTT
>JBIJCS010000653.1:0-3493 GCA_044344575.1 Pirellula sp.
CGATCGTCGCAACCTGCTTAATCTCCTTCTTGCTCTTCGCGTCGATCGGCGTTGCCATCTTCGCAATCTCTGCATGAACGGCATCAACCGCCTTGGCAATACCACGCGACAACGACATCGGGTCCGCACCCGCAGCAATCATCTTCAATCCCTCGCGGAAAATCGCTTCCGCCAATACCGTTGCAGTCGTCGTGCCGTCTCCAGCGACATCGTTCGTCTTGCTCGCCGCTTCTTTAACTAACTGAGCACCGAGATTCTCAAACGGATCATCCAACTCGATCTCTTCTGCAACCGTCACCCCGTCCTTGGTAATCCTCGGCGAACCCCATCCCTTGTCCAATACCGCATTACGACCCCGAGGTCCCAGCGTCGAGCGTACAGCCCTCGCTAACTTCGAAACACCCGCCAACAACGGCTGACGTGCCTCGTCATCAAAAACCATTTGCTTTGCCACGTTGAACTCCTTGAATGTTGTTATTCGGCCCGATTTGGCAGTCGAACTGAGTGATCCTCCCTTTTGAGCAATCGGCGTGCCAACCAAATAAAATTCGCCGTAAAGCCATACAAGGCAAAGACTTAGAACCCAAGCACCTCTTGGTTCGCGCGCCGTCTTGTCCAAAAAGGCAGGCCGGAGCCGGCGAGGCTACGCAATGCTCCCGTCACCACTAAGCTTCGACACTGCTCGAAACCCCACATCGCTCTACCCACCAAAGCGCGACGGCTAAACACACCCCCGACATCAAAAACACCCAACCAATCTGCACCCAACCCGTCGGATCTTCTGCAATCACCTGCGCCTCTGCCATCACCTTGCCATCACGGAAATCCATCCAACGAAACAAGATCGAACGCAACCGGTACGAGAAAATGAACTGGTTGATCACCGCCGGAATCCAACCCAAAAACCCCTCCACCAACAACGCATACACAAACGCCAATACCATCACCTTCTTCTGCCTCAACACCCCCAAAAGCATGAACAACGCTCCGTATGCCACCGAAGAAAGAACACATAACACCAACATCGTCACCCACAGTCTTGCTGGATCCTCAACGGGTAAAAACGGAATCGCTAAGGTCGAAACAACTACCCCCGCACTCGCCGTCCACAATACCGCAACAAAATACTTGCCTAACACCAACGATCGACGACCACCCTGACGAACCAAAGCGTAAACCCAACTCTGACTTTCAATCTCCGAAGAAACAACCGGAGAAGCCAAAAGCAACATACCCAACATCGTCATCACCTGGGGCACCAAGTAAAACAACATCATTGAATACACCAAAGCCGACTCGTCCCCTCCCGGAATCCTGCCGCGCGTCAGCCAAGCCACCGTTAGCAACAACACCAAAGGCACCACCACCATCCCCAGCCAAAGCAACCCTCGCCATAAGGTAAAACAACGCGCCAACTCGTACCGGAACACTTCCAGCACCGCAAACGCACTTCGACGAATCCAAGTATCTCCTGCGCGACCTGCCATGTTTATGCCTTGGGCCATTTCTTATGCCTTGGTTTGAAAAGCTCGCTCGCCCCGATGCCGCGATACAAGCAATCGGAACAATGTATTGATATCTCCATCACTTCCAACCACCCGATCAATCCTCGCCTTCCCTTCACTTCCCCACTGCGCTAAAGCCTCATACAACTCCAAGGGCCGATCAACGGTCAGCACCAACTCACTCTCTCTGCTCGACCGATGCAAAGCTCGAATCCATGGCTTGCACGCCAAGAACTCAGCAAGCTTGTCGCGCTCGTCGGTCTCCACAAGAATCTCCTGCGGTAAATCCGCTAAAAGCCGTCGCAATTCGCCCGCCGTGCCACTCGCTAATAACCTTCCCCCAAATATCAACATAAACGAATCCGTAACCCGCTCGACCTCATGCAGCACATGACTCGCCAACAACAAGCTCTTCCCTGACTTCGCCCAGTCCACCAACAACTCCGTCATCTGCACTCGACCGATCGGATCCAATCCGTTGAATGGCTCGTCAAGAATCAACAGCTCCGGATCATGCGCGATCGCCTGCGCTAACTTGCATCTCTGACGCATGCCCAAAGAAAAAGCATGTATCGGCTTGCTACCAGCGTGTTGCAATCCGACCCGTTCAAGTACTTCATCAACCCTTTGAGAAATCGAACCACCCCTCCAACCGGATAAAGCCAACTGCAGTCGTATCCATTGCTTGGCTGTCACTCCGTGCACCAACAAGTCCGTCGCTGGGCATAACCCAATCCTTTCCATCACGCCGTGCGATCGGCGAGGGTCTTGGCCAAATACCCTCAATGATCCCAACGAAGGCTTCAAAGCCCCCGTCAGCAAACCGATCAAGGTGGACTTCCCAGCCCCATTCGGACCCACCAGTGCATATGCTCCCTTGGGCAAAGTCAAATGCAAGTCATTTACACCGATGACCGTACCATACATCAGCGAGAGATTGGAGAACTCAAACAACGATTCGCTCATCTTTTCCAACCTACACTTTCAATACCCGCGATACCCGCCAATACGCCACGCCGTACCCAAGCACCGATACAACCACCGCTAGCAACCATGGCGACCAATCCCATTGATCACTCGGAAGCAAACCAAAAATCTGCTGCTGCATGTAACCCAACGTTTCATAGGGCGAGAATAACTTCCAGCGACTCCACTCCTGCATCTTATCCATCCGCATGCGCGCCCGGCCCGGGCCCATCTGCACCTCGGCTTCCGAAGCCAACCACAAAACGCGATAAATGACGGACCCAAGCACCCACAGGGCAAACCAAGCGAACCCGGCAAAACGACTTTCTTGTGTGACGGACGAAAAAGCCAGTGCGATCGCAGTGGTGGGTATCATCAGCACCAACGTCGCTACGAATACTCGCAACGGAATATCCCAAGTGTGAAAGAAAGCCGTTGAATCCGGAGAAAGAACCAATCCCACTACATAAATCGCTAATGCAGGTACCGCTGCCATCATGAACAACAAGAAAAAAACCACCAGGGCCTTTCCAAAGATGTATTCGATCGCCGTCAACGGCCGTGAAAGATAAAGTAAATATCCGCGAGATCTCAAGTCATAACTGATCAACCGCGGCGCGACCAAGCCAACCACAACGATCATTCCAAACGCTTGGGGATACCTAAAAAGCATGAACAAGATATAGGACCAAAGGTAATGCCTCGCAACCTCGGGGTCTTGTGTTAATCGTTCAAGGTCGATTCCCATTCGCTCAGCGTTCTCGCGGCCTTCATGGGATTGACTCATCCGAAGAAGAACAGAAGTCACCCCGCCTTGCTCAAAAGTCTGCTCCATCACAGCGACAAAACCACCGGCTATCAACGCCGGAATAACGGCAAACATCAAAATGCGTTTAAGCCAAGTTCCTTGCCAAACCAAATGGATTCCCGTACTTGCCAGCACTAACGAACGCGTCCAACGCGGTGTGCGATCCCCCTCCCAACCTCGGTATCCTACGTCCAACAACGGCATCTTCGAACCC
>JBIJCS010000086.1:0-12277 GCA_044344575.1 Pirellula sp.
CGCACGCAATGAATGGTACTCAGTGAATCATATGTGTCAGAAGATGGTTGAACTGGGGACCGCTGCACATACCCTACGGTCACACCCAACTTTCTCCCCTTTGCGTCTTGGCGTCTTTGCGTGAGATATGGGAATCGGATTGTGGTACGCCTACGGCTGACTGCTAAACGAAAAAACCACCCGCCGGTCGCGTTCTCCGGTTCCAATAGGTGCTAGATCTCGTATTGGACTTTGCCGTGTTTGCTAGCGCGGCTGATTCGGTCGAGTGCATACAGACCGGAGAGTACGAATTCGACGCAAGATGCTCGAATTGCCGGATGCTCAGAAGCGTTCACTTCGAATGCGGTGTCCCAGATCGGCGGCACATGCTTGAGTCGTTCTGCGTAGGCCTCGCTCGGTAACAAGTCTCCGACTTCGATTCGCACCCCTTTGTTGAAGATCTCGCCGATTTCTTTCAGGCCGTATTCATTGACGTACTTTTCGAAGACGGTTTTGATCGCGCTTGCCACGAGTGCTTCGAGGACTTTGCGCTCAGTCATTTGATGCGAACCCATCAGGTCGAGTTCTAGTTTTCCGAGCGAAGAGGTGGCGAGGTGGCCGAGGTCACTGATTCTTGGGACGGCGAGGGGTTCATTCAGTAGCACGGCGCGGTGACGAGCGGAGGCGACCATGGTGCGGAAGTTCGACAAGGAAAACCTCGCCGAAACTCCGGAGGCTTGATCGACGTATTTGCTGATTCGAGCTTGGTGGGTGATTTCTTCGATGATTTCCATCATGAAGTAGGGGATTTGCACAGGGTATTTTCCGCCCAGATCGATTCCCGATTCTTGGAGAAGGATTTCGATTCCTTGGTCACGTTCTTTGGGATAGTGCGTTTGGATCAACGACCCGATACGGTCTTTCAGTTGGGGAATGACTTTTCCGCTACGGTTGTAAGTTGATGGGTTTGCGGAAAACAAGATAAAGAGATCAAGGTCAAATCGGATTGGATATCCGCGGATCTGCACATCCCGCTCTTCGAGGATGTTGAACAGGCCGACTTGCACGAGCTCGTCGAGTTCCGGTAGTTCGTTCATGGCGAAGATACCGCGATGCATGCGCGGAATCAGACCGAAGTGCAGAGCGGATTCGGAGCTCATGCTCACGCCACCGGTGAGTTTTGAAGGGTCGATTTCGCCGATGATATCCGCGAACTTGGTTCCTGGTGCGAGTCGTTCGACGTAGCGGTCGCTTCGATGCCACCAAGCAATGGGGGTATTTTCGGGAGTATTTTGTCTCAGGAACTCTTTCGCTTGGCCGGTGATCGGTTTCAGTGGATCTTCGTGCACGGGGACGTCGGGAAGATCGAGGTAGGGAACCCACTCGTCGAGGAAGCGAACTAGGGTGCGCATCAGGCGGCTCTTGGCTTGTCCTTTTTCTCCGAGGAAGAGCATATCGTGTCCGGCGAGCAGGGCGATATTGAGTTCCGGCAGCACGGTGTCTTCGTAGCCGATGATTCCAGGATAGAGCGGTTCACCGGAGGCGAGGGCTTGGGTGAAATTCTCGCGAATTTCCTGTTTCACGCTTCGGCTTTTCCAGCCGGTAGAAAGCAATTGAGCAAGGGTTTTCGGAAGGTGTTGGGGAGCTGCGTTTGTCATCCGAAATGGGTCTATGTTGAGGTGTCTTTAAGATTGATTGCAAAGCGTGGGTCTGCACCCCATCGTATGCCTTTCTATGGTATGGGATTGGTCAAGTTGTTGTGAGTTGCCCATTATTTCTTGGTTTCTTAGGACGCGAGTTACGAACGAAGGGTTTTAGCCCCTTGGAATATCTTGGTGGGTGTCGGATAATGCATCGAGAAAATTCTGTCTGTTCGCTAGCAGCTCATCGGGAGGGGCTTGGTTGGGATGACTCGAATACTCGATGGATTGAATGAAGCGCAGCGAGCGGCAGTGGCGCACATCGACGGGCCGTTGCTGACATTGGCCGGCCCTGGGAGTGGTAAGACGCGGGTGGTAACACACCGGATCGCGTATTTGCTGGAGCAGGGAATATCACCGTATTCGATTCTTGCGTTGACTTTCACCAACAAGGCTGCGTTAGAGATGAAGCAGCGGGTGGTTCGGATTGTCGGGCAGACAGACGTCTGGATGGGAACGTTCCACGGCTACTGTGCTAGGTTCTTGCGTCGCTACGGGGAAATGGTTGGGTTGAAGGATAACTTCACGATCTTTGATGCGGACGATGCGAAGTCTGCACTGGAAGAGGCGATTGAAATTGCGGGTGTCTCCCTGACGCACTTGAAATTCCCGGAGATCGCCAAGAGCATTGGACAGCTTAAGAATCGAGCGATCACACCGGAGATGTTGCAAGCTCCTGCGAGTGGTGCTTTAGAAGCGGCGGTGCGAAAGATCTATCCGGCGTACCAGAAGTTCCTTGTTACCAATAATGCGGTCGACTTCGATGACTTGCTAATGCACACGGCAACGATTCTCAGAACCAATGAGGATTTGCGAGCGGATCTGGATGCCAAACACGAGTATGTATTGGTCGACGAGTACCAGGATACGAATCTGGCGCAGTATTTGATTGTTCGAGGGCTGTCATTGAATTACCCGAACATCAACGTGACGGGGGATCCAGATCAATCGATTTACGGTTGGCGTGGGGCAGATATCGGTAACATTTTGAATTTCGAAAGAGACTACCCCAACGTTGCCACGGTGCGTCTTGAAGAGAACTATCGGAGTACACCGGAGATTTTATCGGTGGCCGATTGCTTGATTTCGTGCAACGTGCGGCGCAAGGCCAAGCGGTTGATACCGACGTTAGCATCTGGGCAGAAGGTCAAGATTTGTTCGTATGGAACTGCGAAAGAAGAAGCGGACGATATTGGAGATCAGATTGTCCAACATGTTTTGGAGGGGACTGCAGAACCCAAGGACTTTGCGGTGTTATATCGCACCAATGCGCATTCTCGATTGTTTGAACAATCGTTAATGCGTCGCAAGATTCCGTATCAACTGATTGGAGGTTTTCGGTTTTACCAACGTCAAGAAATACGTGACTTAGTCGCTTATTTGCGATTGGTGAACAATCCCGAGGATGATGTTTCTTTCCGACGAGTGGTGAACGTACCCCCGCGTGGTTTGGGTGAGAAATCTCTGCAACAAGTCACCGAGTTAGCACGAACGCGGGGAATTAGCATGTTGGTGGCACTTCGGGCCGCCATCGAGAGGGGTATGCTCAGTAAGAAAGCTTTGAGCGGAGCCAAGAAATTTTTAGAGGTGTATGATCGACTCGTTCATCTCTCCAGTGACTCGATCGTCGCGATGCTGGAATACTTGCTCAAGGCGACGGATTACGTCGAATATCTCTCTGGCAAGAAGGGGGATCAAGAAGACGACAGTGTGCAGTCGAACGTTCAGGAGTTGTTAGCTGATGCTGAAGAGAAGGACTCGTTGATGTCGGATGGAGAGGGATTGCAACAGTTCCTTGAGCAGATCAGTTTGGCGAGCGATACCGACCAACTCAAGTCCGATAATCGAGTGACTTTGATGACCTTGCATGCGGCCAAGGGCCTAGAGTTTGACAACGTGTACATCATTGCGGTTGAGCAAGATGTGTTGCCACACATGCGCAGCAAGCAAGATCCAGCGCAGATGGAGGAGGAACGACGATTATTTTTTGTAGGAATTACCCGGGCGAAACAGACGCTGCAGATCAGCACTGCATCGAGTCGTGGCTTCGGTGGCGGTAAGCTGACGTGTCCAAGCCCTTTTCTCCTGGAATTGCCTCGCGCGGAGATGACCATAGTTGATAAAACAATGCGCCAGAAATCTTCGCGGAGTTGGGGGAGTGAAGACTTATGGGGAAGCGATTGGAAAAGTGAAGATGAGTGGAGCCAGGATGTAGGCGGAGATGACTTCGAAGGGATGGATCAAGGGATGGATCGGGTGGAGGAGTCTGATCCTGACGAGTCGCAGCCCTTGCGTCGGCCAGTAGGTTCGGACAAGGAGGAACCTACGGAGTGGGTGACATGGGACGATTCGGACGCTGATGCCAATCGTCCGTTTGTGGAACCCAGTTATGTACTTCCGAATCCTCCGGTTCGAAAAAACAAAGGGGGAGGGGTAAAGGGCGGTGGTGAGAAGTCGTTGGATCCGCCCAAGGAAAACCCGGTTTCGAGCACCTCGACGCATGCGAAGACGGGGAAAAAACTGCCACCCTCATTGGCCGGCCTGAAGTCCGGTGCGGAATTGACTGCCGCGACGACTCTCGCCGGTATCCCTGTTGATTTTTTCGAGAGCGGGACACGCATCACCCACCCTCGTTACGGGTTAGGTTTTATTCTATCGGTCGATGGGTTTGGCCCGAAACGAATGGCAAAAATTGAATTCGATAACGGTGATACAAAGAGCTTTCAACTGAGCAAATCTCCGATTGATCTTCCGTAATCACGTTTGCATGGATCGATCGATGGACGGTGCTTCAGCAGATCGACTGATGAGATCATTTGCGATGATGGACAGTACAAGATGGACTGGTTGATGAACTAACAGGAGAATCACGATGATTAGCGTCTTTGAACTATTTAAAGTTGGCGTTGGGCCGTCGAGCTCCCATACGGTCGGTCCGATGATTGCAGCCAATCGCTTTGCGAGCCAATTGCTTGCAGATTCGTCGTTACGGCAGCGATTAAGTAGGGTGCGAGTCGAACTCTATGGATCCCTTGCGCTAACCGGGCTGGGGCATGCGACGGATACCGCAATTTTTTGCGGGTTGTCCGGTTGTTTACCTGATTGCACCGAGGTAGACACCTTGGTCTCAACCGTGGAAGGTTTGCGCGGGACCGGCACGTTGCATCTCGGCGGAGCACATGATTTACCTTTTGATGAAAAGCGGGACCTGATTTGGTTGAGGAATGAGACGTTACCTGCACATCCGAACGCGATGCAGTTTTCTGCGATCGGAGCCGATGGAGAGGTCTTGCTATGTCGAAGGTATTATTCGACTGGGGGAGGTTTTGTTTACGACGATCAAGAACTTGCGAATCTACGTTCGGCGAATGGACCGAAGCATCGCGGGGGTGAACGTTCTGGAATCGAGAATGCGCAAGCAGACCGCCAGGGATTCCAGGGGTCGCAGGGGGTGAATGAAGAGTTGGGGGTGCCTTTTCCATTTACGACTGCGACCGAGTTGTTAGGGATGGCGAGGATGCAAGGGAAGCGGATTGATGAGATCATTGATGCAAACGAATTAGTGGCACGCTCCATTGGTGAGATCGAACAGCGGCTCGATCGATTGTGGGAGGTGATGGCTTCCTGTATCGATCGCGGCTGCATGACGGAGGGGGTGTTGCCCGGTTCTTTGCGGATTCGGCGACGTGCTCCACACATTTATCAAAAGTTAACGGGTGGTACGAAGTTGGTACCTAGCGAGTGGCTTAAGGCGTACGCGCAGGAGAAGACCAAAGATCCTTTGC
Organism: Pirellula sp.; assembly: GCA_044344575.1. Taxonomy (GTDB): domain Bacteria; phylum Planctomycetota; class Planctomycetia; order Pirellulales; family Pirellulaceae; genus JBKCUI01. The sequence continues at coordinate 5,465 of JBIJCS010000086.1, forward strand.
AACAACTCGATTGGGTGAGCTTGTTTGCTTTGGCAGTCAATGAAGAGAATGCAGCGGGAGGTCGCGTGGTAACAGCACCGACGAACGGTGCGGCGGGTGTGATCCCTGCGGTGTTGGGTTATTACGTGTACTTGGTCCCGGATCCTGGACATCCGGATTTCGATCGCACTATTTCGGATCGGGAGGGGGTACATCGCTTTTTGAAGACGGCTGGTGCAATTGGGTTGCTCTACAAGCGGAATGCGTCGTTGTCGGCAGCTGAGATGGGGTGTCAAGGCGAAGTCGGGGTCGCTTGTTCGATGGCAGCCGCAGGGCTAGCTGCATGCATGGGGGGGACAATCGAGCAGATTGAAAACGCGGCCGAGATTGGGATGGAACATAATCTTGGGCTAACCTGTGATCCAATTGCAGGGCTAGTTCAAGTCCCCTGCATTGAACGCAACACGATGGGTGCGACGAAGGCGATCAATGCGGCGAGGCTCGCCGTGTTGTACGGAGATGGAAAGCACTTTGTCTCCTTGGATCGTGTGATCGAGACGATGCGTCAGACCGGCGTGGATATGCAAGCGAAGTACAAGGAGACATCGCTCGGTGGATTAGCAGTGAACGTTGTGGATTGCTAACGCTGTGGATCGGTTCTGTTGTGAATTGCTTATGGGACTATGGAGTTGAAGCCGTTATTTCGACAGTAAGCGATCCAGCGTTGTCGACTAAATCGGCAACAGGTTCATTGATTTTGAAGAGAAGCCAACCGTCGGTCGGTGGTGTGAATTCGGTTTGTTGTCCTACCGGGAAGACAATCGCGGATCGACTTTCGTTCGGCTTGGTAGATTGCGGATTGGGGATGAAACATGCGAGTAGTTTTCCCAGGGGCAGATGTTGGTGATATCGAATGGTGATCCCTTCGGGGGTACAGCGCCATGGAGTGTTCGTTTTGCTGTTGGCTAGGTTGTTGGCGATAACAAACTGGCCGTTTGCTCGGATTCTCAGAGGCATTCCCTTTTTTACCTCCTCCCCTGCCCTTCCCTGCCAGCAAAGGCTGGAATCGACGAGGATTGGCTGTGTCCCCGGTTGGATAACAGGTTGTGATCCAAGGAGTGATTGGGTATCGAAGATGTATCTGGTTGGATCGTATCCAAAGTCGAAGTCTTGAGCGAACAGACTCCAGTCGGCTTCGACGTAGTCCCATTGGTTTTGCAGGGACGATTCCAGACGTTTTGATAGCGAGTCCGAGTAATCGAGTGGTGGGGATGCAGCGAGTAAGAGGGATTGAGAGTACCGAGGGTGATTACGAAAGAAGACGCAGGCAGCCCAGCTCCAGACGTAGCGATCCATTCGGTCTTCGCGTTGATTTCCAAAGCGAAGGATCTGTTTCATCGAAGGAGTCTTCCCATCCTCTACGGAGGCTCTTAATCGTTTAAACCGTCCCCAATGCGGAACAGCGAGCGGGTCTGCGGGGATGATTGCCAACTGTAGCTGACCTTGTTTCAGTTCATGGGTACCTTCGACTTCTGCCATTCCTTCCATGAACCATGGCGAGCCGGCACCGCCGAAGGCTCGGTACATCACCCAATGGGTTGCTTCGTGCAGCAACAAGTGGCGGCGATAGTACACGGAAGGTTGTTCGCGGAAAAAGATTTTATCCTGGAGTTGAAAGCCATCGTCGAAGGGAGGCGTTCCATCGAGCAAACCCGCTTGTTCGAAGATCTTTCGGTCACCGATCCAGTGAATCGTTAATGGCCACTGCTTGGCCGTATCGATGGGAATATTCCATTTTTTGCACCACTGCAGAAGTGCTTGATCGAGAACGTTTGGCCAAGCTTTTACGTCGTCATCGACAGGTAGATCGGTGACAAATGTCCATTGGCCAGATGACCATTGCTTGATCGCATTCGAACGTGAGTCAACGTCCTGTGCCGCTGCGTGTTGTTCTGTGGCGAGCCATAGAAAAACCAAGTGACAAGAGACGTGAATCACTTGACGGAGCATCCATGCGATCTTCGAAGCGACTGGTTGCGGGAGCGGTTTCAGAGAGCGAGCCCGCTTTAAATCCGTCGATGGATGGTGCATGATCTAAGGTCACGAGGAGCGAGCGAGTTGAGACTGGATCGTCAGCGCGAGTTCAACTGCGCCGACGGCATGATCAAGGCTCAGTCGCGGTGCGGGCTCCCGTGTGCGAACGCTTTGAGCTACATCGTCGATCTCTGATTGGAATGCGTCGATATCATCGGCGGCAGCAAGTTCTGGCCGAATGACTTGACCGTCGCGGGTTATGACCTTCAGTGGCATCGTTTCGGCTTGGTCGCTATGAGCGGCGAAGTCGAAGTGGAGGGTTGCATGTTCGAGATGGAGTTCAAAGGCGTGTGTGAACGGTCTGCCAGGGCCATCGATCACTCCAGATGAGCTAGCGACAGCGATTTCTGGTGATTCGAATTCATAGAGTACATGGACGTACTTTGCGACTTGGTCTTTCATTCGTCCTACTGCATGGGTTGCAATTGGTTTACCGAAGAGGAGCTGTATCCAGTGTAGATCATGGATATGGAGATCGATCAGAGGTCCTCCGACTTTGTTTGGATCGTAGAAGTCGGGAATCCAAGTTGGATCGGAGATGACCCGTTTGAAGTAGCCTCCGATGGGGCGACCGTAGGTTCCACGTTGTACTAGTTCCGTGGCATAAGCGAATGGCCCCATGTAGGGAAGCACGTGAGCGACGAGAGCCAGACGGCCTGTTTCTTTGGCGGTTTGTTCGATCTTTCGGCAGCCTTCGATGCTGAGTGCTAGTGGTTTTTCGATGAAGACATCTTTACCGTGTTGCATTGCCATGACAGCCGCATCGACGTGCAAGTGGGGTGGAAGACAGATATCGATGACATCGATGCTTGGACACTTGACTAACTGTTCAAGGGACTCGAAGACTTCAAGTCCCTCGGTCGAGATGACCTCTCCGGGTGGTCCAAAATTGCCTTGGATACCTCGCCAGTCTCCAGTGCGCTTTTTGGCATCTTGGCTCGCGAAGCCGACGAGATTGGCATGTTGGCTTCTGCGGTATGCAAGGGAGTGGATCCAACCCATGAATCCGATACCGATAAGACCAACGTTGATGGGAGCTTGTTTGTTCATAATCTGAGTGGGGAAAGGTGATTGATCGTTGTTGTAGTCGACGCTTGCCTATTGAGGTTTATACAGGAAGGCTTTATCGTCGAGAGGTTTGATCCAGACGTTTCGGAAGCGGGTTGGGCTACCGTGATCTTGTAGAAACATGGGGCCTGTTTGCGTTGCGAGTTGTTGTTTCCAAATTTTGGCTAGGTAATCGGTCGTACCGTAGCGGAACGGATGGTAAACGGACCGAGGTTCTTCAAAACGAGTATCTTTTTGGACGATTTGTCCATTGAGCCATGCGGTCACTGATCCAGCTTCGGTGATCTTGCCATTTGCATCGCGGCGTGGTGCTCGGTATCGAATATCGTAGACTTGCCATTCACCTGCTTTCCTCGATGCATTGACCAATGGTTTTGCAAAGCCGTACAGTGCGCCTTCGACATGCTCGTTGAGTTCTTGCTTGCCATACGAATTAAAAATCTGCAATTCGTAGTTGCCGTGGATGTAGATTCCGCTGTTTCCTTCGGCGACTTCGGAGACCATGAATTCGACGTGGATATCTGCGTCGCGAAAGTGCCACCGCGAGACGACATGATTCACATGACTGGGGCTTTTGGCGGCGATGAGGGTGTCTGCGTCACGAGTCCAATCGGTGGCTTCGCCTCGCATACTGAGGAACTCCAGTTTTTGGTCATCGAGCAAGATGATTGCGCCTTCTGGAGCTGGAGTAGGAATTTTAGATTGATCGGGCGCGAAGCCTTGGGAGGTTGCGTTCGCAGTCGTTGTGTCGCCACCTGCTTCTTGAGCGAAACACGGGGCGCAAGCCAGGTTTACGCCTGCAACGATACAGCACAGCAAGACGTGGCAGTAGCTTGAGGATGTGATTCGATGGATAGCTGATTCGCTCAGGTACTGGTTCGTGTTGTTGCGTTGCATGGGAGAGAGGATCCTCGTTGTTGGATTGACAAATCAACCCGAGAAGGAAACGGTTCGTAGGAGTCACGCTGATTGTACAGGATTTTGAGTGCGCACAGAATTCCACGGTTTGCATTCCATGGGGCCACGCAATATGCATTCGTGGTGGCTGGCGAAGATCCACGAAACTGGATGCACACACAAAAACCAGGGCATCCTATTGCGGTGCCCATTCCCCTTTTTCGATGCTCCAGTCCGTACCAAAGAAACCGGTGGTGCGTACAGCTTCGATTCCTTTCTCAAGGAAATCTGGGGAGGCGATCAGAACATCTGGGTAACCGGTTCCTGAGGAGAACAACGGAAGACGCTGTCCGGATTGCATACCCTTGAGGTCCGTTCCGCCGATGGCGGCGACCATTGCCTGCTCCGAGGATTCGATGGGGCGAACGAACCAAGTCAGGACCGATTCGGAACGTGGGGGTTGGTTACCTAGTTGCCATGTTCCATTCTCTACAGAAATTGGGCTCGTTGCGAGGAGTTGTTTCCAAGCAGTGTTCATGGTCGCGTTGCCGTAGACGATACAGTTACGATCTTGAATGGCTTTGGGGTTGGAGAGTTGAAGCGATTGCCATTGCTTGTCGCTGATGCAATCGACACTTCCATTGCCGCGATACCAAAAGGTTTCGGCATCATAGCGGGCTTTGTCGAGCATCCAACGATTTTCTTCAGGGGATCCGCCTGTTCCATAGATCAACATGAACCGGTTGCGGAAAGCTTCTTTGAAGACTCCGTAGCGAACCTGCGATTTGTCTTTGGTTGTGGGTGGTTCGCCGAGGCTCCACGTTATGGACTCTGCACTGGCACCGGTTTTTTGGAACCAGAGCGGTTGTTTCGGGTGGGATTGCATCCAAAGTGCGAGGTCATCGATCTGGATTGTTTCCCCGTCGATTTCGATCTTGAGCGATGAAGGAGTAGGGTCACTGGGGGAAAGAAGTTTATCGATTGCGATTGCGAAGCTCGCAACATTTTCGGTGGTACCTTTTACTTGAACCGGCATATTGGAGCGTTCGAATTTCAAACGGGACATCTCTGCGATGCGGTCTTGGGTGCCAAGAGTGATCCATGTGTGGGAAGCAGAAACGTGTGGCCCTGGGGAAGAGAAATCCACTCGCGGGACGGTCCATGGATCGGGTAGTTTGTGAGCGAAGAAGAATTCGATCATGGCGGGCCAATCGCAACAGGCATTACCCCACCAATGGCCAGCTCCCGGCTGTTCTTTGTAAACCCAATCAGGATGGAATTTTGCGAGCTCCTCTCGCATGGTCCGAGCTTGGTCTACCGGAACATTATCGTCGGCGTCTCCGTGGAGGATGTAGACACCTTGAGTCTGCAAGTTTCGAACTCGAGCGAGGGTGTCACTCGCCGAAAGTGGTCGGCGAAGCATGAGTGATACTGGGTCTTGGCGGAGATTGGCACCTCTTCCAGCATAGGTTGCAAAGGAAATCCAACCTGCGCTGGGACCGAGTGCAGCGAATCGATCGGGGAAGAGAGTACCGATGTGCCACGTTCCGTGTCCACCCATGGAGTGGCCGGTGATGTAGGTGCGTTGTGGGTCTGTATGGAATCGTTGTTGGGCTTGCTCTAGCACTTCTAATGCATCCCAGCGTCCCCAGTCTTCCCAATCAAAGCCGAAATTGCGGCGGTTGGTAGGGGTGATGACATATGCATTGCTTTTCGGTGCGTAGACGTTGGCTTGTCCTTCTCCTTCTACACCGGCACCGTGCAGGGAAAGGATCAGGGCCGGAGATAGTGCAGCTGCTGAAGTATTGGTTGTCGAGGAGTTGGCGGAATTCGTTTCAGTGATTAGCGCAGGTGGAACAACACCGTAGTATTGGACACTACCTTCGATGTTGCTGATAAAGGTTCTTCGGTGTGTTTGGTTTGCATTACGGATTGCCCACGTGACATCGATTTGATCGATCACCGAAGCTCCACCTTCCGCGCTAGGGTTTTCTAGTAGGGCATCGATATGAACTGGCAAGTTATCTCCCTTCCATTCTTCGCGATTGGCCTCGATGCTCCGCAAGGAGAAAGGAACTTTCTTGATAGTCAGCGGAGGAATGGAAGAAACGGCTGTGGTTGTCGTTTCGCATCCTGGCGCAGAGACTTGGAGAACAATGTTTTCAAGCGGAGTGTCTTGTGCATTGACGAGAAGCACCGCACCTAGAAACGTCCCGGGTTCATCGCGGAGGAAGGTGGGGAAGGTTGTATCGCGAAGGCTGAGGAAGACAGGTTTTGGTGCGGGTTTGAGTTTGGCTGCGATTCTTCCGCGTCCACTTTGAAAGACGAGCCAATTGTCGCCTGCGTTGAGAGAGATGGGGAGTTCAACGGAGCCATTGGAATAGACATCACCGGTCCGCAGTGAGCCGTTGACTCTCACCGATGCGTGGCCTTGGGCATCAAGCATCCATATTCCAGCTTGTTGCATTGGGGAATGAACAGCCAGTGATGCGCCGAAGAGTTCGCGCCCAGCGAACCCACCTTGTTCGTCGGCTTGGAAGGCTTTCCATGGCTGGAGGCCCTCCGCGCTGGGGGATTCAGCTGCGCTGCTATTGGGCATCTGCAGTTTGGACGAGACCCAAGCTGCTTCGAGGGGGTCTTGGGGGAGTGATGAACGACCTCGTTGCATGGGCTGGCCGCTTGATAGCAACCAACCTTTTGTCAGTTTCAACTCGGTCGGCGTCGCATCGGGCGTTTGTGCACGCAGGAGGCTGTTGCCACCTAGAGTCATCGCAA
>JBIJCS010000525.1:0-3488 GCA_044344575.1 Pirellula sp.
GCTGGTAAGGTTACTTGGCAGGGCGTCCTGGTTCCGGTTTTCCATTCGTCGTCAAGATCTGGAAATGGTGAACTCCGGCTGCTACCGGATGATCACTGCTCCACACGATTTCATTCTCGGGAGTCACTTCGATCATCGAAGTACCTGATGTTGCGGCATGCGAACCAATAACGGTGTTGCCATTGGCGAGTCGTTGCGATCCACACGGATCCTTCAGCACGCCACCCACATCGTCGTTCGTGACTTTCCAAACGATGTTTCCGGCTCCGTCCACTTCGATCACTTTGTTGCCGTGGGTTAGTGACAAAACGGTGTGTCCGTTGTCGAGGCGAATCGCCGTAAATGGCCAGTTCTCAGCGGGTCTTCCTCCCAACGCTTCTAAATCAGTACGAATGGTCCGTACAACTTTGCCGTTTGGCGTGTACTCTTTGACGGCAAAAGCCAAGAGGTGAGGAACAAGGTAGTTTCCATTCCGCAATTGCCTTGCCATGCGTGTTTGCATGTGAGCATTATCTGTCTCAGGCTCTAGCTGTACTTCGTTGACAATCGGGCCGTGGAGGGTGCCAGGTTGTGATTGATCGGAACGAGCTGCGACTTCTAACAAGCGTGGTTTGGGTCCCAATTCCGTGATCAACGTATTGCCGTTGTAGAGTCGTTCCGCTGTTCCGATTTCTTTGTTGGAGGGATCCAACGCATAAGCAAAAACGATCTCTTTCTTGGGTGTAACTTCTTCTACCCTGTTGCCGAAGGCGATTAACACGTTGCCATTAGGAAGAACAAAACCATCGCGGGAACCTCCCGCGTATTCCCAAGCGACCGATCCATCTTCCGCAATGATCGCGGTTTTTGAACCCAGTACCAAATACGAATGCGAGATCTTGTCCTGGGCTTGACCTTGCGATGTGCCGAAGATGAGGGGGATGCAAGCCACGGTTGCGGTCACTCGCAGTGAGAGCTTTACGAACGAAGAAGCAAACGCGGAGCGAGCGCAAAGCGGGGTGGTTTTCAGTGGATTCATAGTGCGTTGGGATCAAAGTCCCGTTCGAGAGGAAACAATGGGTGACGGCGATGATCGTAGTGTAACTGATGAATATCTGCGCAGGTGGACCCTGAGGTGTTGACTCGAAGAAAGCGTTGGCACACTTCGCGATAGGCGGCTAGAGGTGCATGAACACCTTTGGCTACAAGGATGCGAAACGCGGTGGGATCCAGCCCGCAGGAGCTCAATTGGTGCAGACTGAATGGAACCATTCGTTTGGAAGTAACAAGAATGGTGATTGGGCTGTCGATACACTTGAGCACCACCGTGGGGCCTTGGTTGAATTCTGTAATTCCTCCGTGGCGAGGACGGTCTTCGCGAAACTTTCCTTCGTGCAAACTGAGGATGTTTGCGTTGCATTCCCAGATCGGACCGTGCTGTTGGTCGGTCTTGCCACCGATCTTCAGTGCAAGCGTAGCACCGACTCCTGCAGCATGGCATTCAAGAACGACTTGTGGATCGTAGATACAAACGATGCTCGGTCCTAGCTTGCGTTCGGCCAGAGCCATCGCGATCCAAGTTCCATCGGCGGCTGAACCTCCACCGACATTATCTCCCATATCGAGCAAGCAATAGCGTTTTGATGGATCGGGATCCATCGCGACTTGATCGATCGCTTCTGGCAAGCTGATCAGCACACCTTCCATTTGCTCTTTTGCGTTCCATAGGGCCTCGCCCAGCTGCTCTGCTGCAGTTGCTGCAATGGATTCTTGGTCATCGGAGACGGCGAGGACTGCCGCTCCCATTTCAGCCACATCGGCATAGGGGAAGCCCAACAGGATGCTGTTTGTCAGAATTCTTGGATCGTTGCGCTGAAGATCCGCGAGGTCGTAGATCACTTTGAGGTGTGGTTCATCGGTACTTTGGCGTTCGATATTGATGACCATCGGCAGCAATTTGGCTACCATTTTTGGACGGACATGTTCTTTGAGAATGCGGAGCATCAGTTGGGCTGCTTCCATGCCACGCGCGTGTTGATCGAGGTGAGGATTAGTGCGATAGGCGATCAATGCGTCGCACGCTGCTACCATGTCGGGGGAAAGATTTGCATGGGGGTCAAGGGTTGCGACGATTGGGATATCTTTGCCGAGCAATGCGCGTAGTCGTCCTAGCCAATTGCCATCGGCATCCCGAGCATTTTCAGAAACCGCTGCACCATGCGCGGCAACAAGGACTCCATCGAGCAGCATCGCTTGTCGGACTTCCTCTAGAAGTTCTCCGACGATCGCTTCCCAAGTTTCAGCTGTGATGATTCCACTTGGGGTGGCGCGATACGCAGCGATAGGGACAATTTCAATCTGCGTTTGTTCGTTGATCCAAGTCGCCGAATGGTTTGTGAATGGACTTGTGGACAGTCCAGATTCTGGTTGCGGTCGCCAGCCAAGGGCGTTCAAGAACCCGCCAATTTCATGGTGACTACCACCGAATTTCTCGAAGAGCCTTGCTCCGTGAATCGCCACATCCGCTCGGAAGTGTTCAAGGGTAGTGGGTGATTGGATAAAGGTATTGGACTCGTGTAGTAGTGCTACGATCCCGATTCGGTGCATCGGAAGTTTCTCGTTTGGATAGGATTTGTGGATAGGAATTGTGGATAGGATGGATGTGCTGGACCAAGCCACGTTTAAGGTGCCGAGCAACTCGGATTGTGGGGGTGAGTCGCCAGGATGGTTGTGGTATGTTATCCATCCCGAGTTGCGCAGACCTTTCCGTCGCATCGGTGATATTCAGTTTACAAGGAATGAGGCCTTCATGCTGTACTCCATGAGTGAGATTCGGGAGCATCTTTATTGTGCAGTGGTCTGCGATGCTTTGGACCAAGTCGGACTGCGAAATCAATCTCCTCGTCTTTCGTTACCCTTGCAGACAAGTGCGAAGCATCTGACGAACCAACTCTTGGTGGGGAGATGTAGGACAACACTATGGGCGGACATGTTTCATGAGGATCCCAGTCCTTACGAACTGGAGTTGCAGGCTGTGGACGCTTGTGAGCCAGATGATGTCTTGATCGCGGCGGCTGGGGGATCGATGCGATCGGGGATTTGGGGGGAACTGTTAACAACGGCGGCGAAGAATCGGGGGGCGATAGGAGCCATTGTCGACGGGGCTGTTCGGGATGTCGATAAAATGATTTCGATGGACTTCCCTGTCTATGCACGCGGAAGGTGTTTGTACGATAGCTTGCACCGTCAGAGAGTGATCGACAACGATGTAGAAGTGCAGATCGACGGAGTCGTTTTTACGCCGGGGGATTTGGTGTTTGCAGACTCTGACGGGATTGTGGTGGTTCCCAAGAGGGTGGAAGCGGACGTGCTGAAGAGGGCGTTTGATAAAGTCCACGGCGAGAACCAAGTGCGCGACGCGATCCGCAATGGGCTTGGTGCGGTGGAAACCTTTAAGAAATTTGGGATCCTGTAAGAGGCATCGGTGCCCATTTGCGCTGTGTTCGCGT
>JBIJCS010000526.1:0-3487 GCA_044344575.1 Pirellula sp.
AAACCAATGCCACGGCTTGCTAGCATTCAAAAAGTGAACCTCCAATTCCCCACGACCCACCTCACCACCCAACTCGCTAGCAACCCCCTGCAACCGACGCCACAACAATCCCCTCGCATCACCCTCTCCACTCCCCAACGGCGCAGGACCCACCGAAATCACTCGCACTTGTACCCCCCGACGCGCTAAATAAATCGCTAACTCCACACAGCAACGCTCCGCTCCCCCCGTCTCAATCTCCGTAATCAACAAATCAACCCGCATCGTCACCACCCCCAAATCGCAAAATCCTGTGTTGTGCTCAAACACCTCAACACGCTAAACGTTCTCTTCTACCAAAGTTCATGCACTCGACGGAACACGCGTTCCTCCAATGGTTCACCGTTCCAAAGGTTTACCGTGCACGAACCCCCATGGTAATCCGACTGATTCATTGAAGTTTCCCAAGCAAGGAGGCGTGGGATGGTCGCAAACTCGTTCCCTTCTGGCCTCACCAAACACCTACCAGCACTGCTGGCCCAAATCCCGCTCCTTGCCCTCCTTTGCCTCGCCGGATGCGACCTCGTCGAATCCATTCCAAACGATTCCAACGAAGTCCTACCCAACAATCCAACCTCCCAACAACCCTACACCCAACAACCCTACGGCTCTCGCCCCCTGCAACGAACCTCCTTCCGTCCCACAGATCAATCCAACACCACGCTTCCTCTCCCAAAACGTACACCTCAAAATACGCTCGTCGCTAGCTTCAACATCCAAGCGTTCGGAGAAAAAAAAGTCTCGGACCCCGTCGTCGTCCAACGTATCGTCGAAATCCTCCGGCTCTTTGATGTCACTGCAATCCAAGAAGTCCGCGCCATGGAACAGACCGTCCTCCCTCGCCTCATCGAACTCGTCAACTCCCAAGGAGCTCGCTACGACTTTATTCTCGGACCTCGCTTGGGCCGCTCCAACTCCAAAGAACAATACTGCTACGTCTACGACACCACTCGAATTCTCTCCAGCCCAAACGCGAGCTACACCGTCAACGATTCCGCCGACCTCCTCCACAGAGAACCTCTCGTCGGTCGCTTCGCCACACGCGTCCCTCCAGGATACCCACCCTTCACGTTCTCTCTGATGAACATTCATACCGATCCCGGAGAAGTCAAACAAGAACTCCCCGTCATGCATACCGTACTCGCCGCAGTGCGTGAATACGAATGGGCAACCGCACGCGAAGACGACGTGATGATGCTCGGTGACCTAAACGCTGCACCCTCCAAATTTGGAAACCTCGCTCAAGTCCCCGGCATCTATTGGATCATCAATGATCAACCCACCAACACACGACGCACAGAAATCTATGACAACATTCTCTTCGATCGCGGTCCAACCAATGAGTTCACCGGACGCGCCGGTGTTCTCGAAATGACAAAAATCTTCAATGTCTCCATCGACGAAGCTTTAAAGGTCTCCGACCATAACCCCATCTGGGCCGAGTTCACCTCCGTCGAACTACCATCCCCCTACTCTACCCCCAACCCTTCCATCGCGAACCAAAACGCCGGAACCCCCAACGGAGCAGCGGTCCGCTAACCTTCCCGCTATCAACAAATCCCCCTGCACCATCTCACTGCGAAAGCGTCTCAACAGCAACGCGACACTCCGGATAAATTCTCGCGGCCTCCAAAAAACACTCCCTCGCCGGCAAAGGACGATCCAGCATCCAATAGCACTGCCCCAGGAGGACCAAAGCACGATAACATTCCCGATCGAACGACAGCAAAAAACAACAATCGTCCATCGCTCCCGAAATCTGCGATGTGCACAACCGGGTCACGATCCGCAATAACCAAGCTTCCGGGTGCTCCGCATGCTTGCGAACCAACTGGTCCGCCATCCGCCTCGCTAAACCCCAGTTCTCCTCCGCCATCGAATCTTCTATCCGCTGCGCATAATCCTGATGCCAGCTACAACGAACCCTCTGTAAAATCGCAGTCCGAGACCGATCCGCCTCCAACCTCACAGCATACCAATCCGCCCGCAACCAAGGCCCTAGAAAGTAATAATCGGCTTGCTCACCGATCCAACCCAATCCCCAAATCGCTGCCTGACGACTCTCACCATCCCGCGCGTGAACTAAACGACGCAACGTATGCGCACTGTAATGCTCTGCGACAATCGACCAAGCCAAATTCCCCAAAGCCTGCCGCTCGCGATAGAATGTAACCAACTTGGGCGTCAAATTGGAATGTGGTGTGTTCATGGATGACTCTCTGACTTCAATCGAGTACCTCTCCACTGTAATCACCACAATCCACTTCGCAATCAACATCCACGAATCCCAAAAAAGTAGAACTATACGCTTGACTTTCAACGCAACCCCAACCACTAACTCTATCGGTACCCACCTCGATCACATCAAGCTCCCTACAACGCGATGGGCTTGCATAGCCGCACTCCTATACACTTGCCTCTTCTCCAACTTCACTCTCGGACAATCCCCTCCAACTCACCCCTATAGAACCCCCCAAGCCATCGCGCTCACAAGCCAATTACGATCCATCGCTTCAGATGCCGGCTCGACTATCGAATTGCCTCTCCTCGACTGGCTATCAACCTCGAACACTCGAGACCTTGTTCCTATCTGGCTCGATCGACGTATCCCTAGCGATGTAACACTGAAACTCACTATCCCCGAAAATACCTCCATCGAATCTCTAATCCACTCCATAGCAGACGAACTCCACGCAGAAGTCGCTATCGTTGATCGCTACGTCGCAATCGTCCCCAACGAAACAGCTCCCGCGATGGAATGGGCCTACTGGTCAAACTTCCTCGCTCCCAATCCAACCCTACGCACTCCACTGAAAGATGGTATCGCCTGGAACGATGGCACCGATACGCAAACCATCTGGAACTCCTTTCTCAAGTCCTCTCGACTCCCTACTCCATCTTCATCGCCTCTCCTCGAAACAACACCCGACATTTGGAGAGCTTTCCAACTCCAACAAACCAACCCAGCCGCCATCGCAACTCTCCTGCTCAGCGGCTTCGATCAACATCTCCTCATCACCACCTCCCAACCACCCACCATCTCCCCACTACGTGAAGCCTTCCGCAACCAACCAAACCCACCCAACGTGAACTTTCTGTACTCCTCCGAAATTCCCAAAATCGGAAAAACGGCTTGGCAAGCCTGGCGGGAACGATGGCCCAATGCATCCGTTCAACGCATTGCCGAACCGAAATCCGGAAATACCACCGAAACGTGGGATATCCTCGCACCCGTCGCCGCCCACCGTGAACTCGTAAGCTCTCTCGCACCTCCACCCCAAAAACGCACCCCAACCACCAAAAGCCCAACATCCCGACGATTCTCAGGCCGATATCGCGGCGAAACACTGCGTATTCTCGAAAATCTAAGCCAACAACTTGGACTCGAACTCGATGCCAATAACCTGCCAGAACATCTCGCTCGACGCGAAATCGATCTCTCCTTCCA
>JBIJCS010000527.1:0-3479 GCA_044344575.1 Pirellula sp.
ATTGTCTCACGCAAAGACGCAAAGGCGCAAAGGGGAGGAACGGTTTTTTGTTTAGCAGTCAGCCGGAGGCGTACCAGGATTCGATTCCCATTGTCTCACGCAAAGACGCAAAGGGGGCAGACAGTTGATCATTTGACTTTCAATGCGCAAGTTGCCGCTTGTTCGCTATGTGCAGTTTTGCCCTTAGGCCTGGAAGGCCGGCACAACCTCTGCCGAGGTCGATAGGCCTCGGTGAACTGATAGAAGAAGATGTTAAGGCCTGAAGGGCCGACACAAGCCGCGCTGGAATACCCACTCCATCCTTGATGAGCATTCGATGTGACTTCGCATGCTCATCGAACACTCCACTCATGCTTGCCGATTGATGTGTTAGACCTTCGGGCTTGATCAAGCCCCGGTTACGCTTGGAAAGTATGGCCGTGTTGTGCGAGCGTTCCGTCTTCGAGTTTTTCGAGATAGGAGCCCATTTGCCGGAATTTCTCGTAGCGATTTTCGATCAATTGCTCGGGGGATTGTTTGCAGAGTTGATCGAGCGTTTTCGAAAGGTAACTTTTGAGGCGTGAGGCCATTTGGTGATGATCGCGATGCGCGCCGCCAAGAGGTTCTTCGATCACATCGTCGACGACACCGAGTTTCGGAAGGTACTGCGAAGTGAATCGAAGGACTTCGGCTGCCTTGGGGGCGTGTTGATGGCTTTTCCAGAGAATCCCAGCGCAACCTTCGGGGCTGATGACTGAATAATAGGCGTATTGCAGCATTGCGATACGATCTCCTACACCGATGCCGAGTGCACCGCCCGAACCACCTTCACCGATCACGATGCAGATGATGGGGGTCTGCAGCTGGCTCATCAGAAACATGCTCTCCGCGATGACTTGGGCTTGGCCTCGCTCTTCAGCACCGATACCTGGATAGGCACCTGGTGTATCGATGAAGGCGATGATAGGTAGTTTATACTTTTCCGCCAGTTTCATTTTGGACATGGCTTTGCGGTAGCCTTCTGGGTGAGCGCAACCGAAGTGGCAAGCGGCTCGTTCTTTGAAGGTGCGTCCTTTTTGGTGACCGACGACCATCACTTTGCGGCGTCCGAGTTTCGCGAACCCGGTAAGCATCGCACGATCATCACCGAAAAATTTATCGCCATGGAGTTCGATGAATTCATCGAATGCGAGGTTCAAGTAATCGCGGGTGTAGGGGCGATCTTTGTGTCGTGAGACTTGGACGATTTGCCAGGGGTTTAGATTTGCGTAGATCTCGCGTGTGGATTCCGTCCAACGTCGTCGGAGTTGACGGGTTTCTTCCTGCTCGGATTCGCTCAATTGCGTTTGGCTTTCGAGTTGACTCAAGCGAGTTTCGATATCGAGCATGGGTTGTTCGAATTCGAATCCGGGGGGTGTGCTGGACATAGGCTGCTGAGAAGCTGATGGTTCGAGTTATGGGGAAAAGTTACGGGTTGCGTTGGTGTTATGTCGGAGCGTCAATTCTGCCACCACCTTGGTAATCATCGAAGGGGTTGGTGTCTGGGATGCGAGGCGGTTTCTTGAAGATCGGGGTGGCGCGGATCATTTTTAAAACATCCCACATGTCCTGGGGGCGTTCTTCAGGTTTCTTCGCAAGCATCTTTCGGATGATGTTATTGAATTCCGGAGAGACGTTATCGTTGCCGACCAGCAGCGATGGGACTGGGGCAGACAAGTGTTTGCTGAGCAATTCGTTGGGTGTATTCCCAGTGTAGGGGGCTTTGCCGGTGATCAATTCGTAGATCATGCATCCCATTGAATAGATGTCGCTACGTGGGTCGAGGGTGCCTCCCCGAATTTGTTCGGGAGACATGTAGGAGCGAGTTCCTTCGACTTTGGTCTTTCCACTGAAGAATTTTCCGAAACCGGTTTTAATTTTTTTGGCGATGGTGAAGTCGATAAGTTTCACGTCCCAGTCGCGGCTCAGCAGGACGTTGTCGGGTTTGATGTCGCAGTGTACGTACCCTTTGGAGTGCAGGTAATACAAGCCTTCGGAGGATTGCTCAACGATATTTGGAAGTTTGTAAGCGATGGGTTCGGGGCCTCTGCGTAGGGCCATCTTGAGGTTCAGTTCGCTGAAGAGTTCCAAGACGATAAATGGGGTTTCAGCGTCTGTGCGATACTCGATCAGCTTGATGATGTTTTTGTGATTGAGTTCTTTGGCAACTTCGTATTCATGTTTGAGAAAGGCGATTTCTTCTTTGTTGCCGCGCTGTTCAGGACGTAGGACTTTCAGTGCATAGCGTTTGTTATCCCGATCGAGGATAGCTTCCCAAACTTGGCAAGTGCTACCGAGTCGAATAAGGCGAGCCAAGCGGTAGGGGCCTAGGAAGTCGCGTACTTTGACCATAGGGAACGAACCGATCCGATCGAGATTGCCGACGAACTGGGCTTTTCCTGATCGCACTGAAACTGACGAGTACGACTCGGGGTAGCCGGTAGGATCATGTCGCTTGGCCCCCTACCCTCTTCGGGATACGGGTGGATAGGATCCTTTCGAAGCGTTAGTATAGGCAAAATTGCTGCAAACCGAAAGGTTGCCGTTGTGCCGGTGGATCGGCCCGTGTGCCGCTGGCGTTGAATGAATGTTTTATCAATGATTCTCAAGGGAGATTGAATATGGGACGCAGTGGCGTGATTACGTTCAAGGGAGCACCGATGACCCTCGTGGGTGAGGAGCTTAAGGTCGGTAGTGGATTGCCTGAATTTACACTGCATTACTTCGAAGGTGGACTGAAGACCATTACGCGAGGGGATTTGTTGGGAAAGCCAACGATTTTGTCATTGGTTCCTTCGCTCGACACGGGGGTGTGTGCGATCCAGACGCGCAAGTTCAACAGTGAGCTTGCGGCGATGGAGGGGAAGATCAACGCGGTGACGGTCAGTCGCGATTTGCCGTTTGCGATGAATCGCTTCTGCGGTGCAGAATCCATCAAAAGCATGCGGGTTGGTAGCGATTACCAGAATGGAGATTTTGGTACGAAGTTTGGGATGACGATTGACGAATTGAAGTTGCTAACGCGGGCGGTGGTAGTTGCCGATGCGACGGGCAAGGTGGTATACGTTGAGGTTGTCCCTGAGGTGACGAGTGAGCCAAATTACGACGCGGCACTGAGTGCACTGAAGTCGTTGGTTGGCTAGAGATTGTGATGGATGATTCTTATGTAGCCACTGCTGCCAAGCGGTGGACATTGCGAGGAGGACATCCACCGTCATTCAATCGAAACTACCACCGTCATTCAATCGTAGCCACCCGCTGCCAAGCGGTGGATGTTGCGAGGAAGACTACCACCGTCATTCAATCGTAGCCACCCGCTGCCAAGCGGTGGACGTGGCGAGGAAGACTACCACCGTCATTCAATCGTAGCCACCGCTGCCAAGCGGTGGACGTGGCGAGGAAAACTACCACCGTCTGGCGAACGGTGGCTACGGGAGGAGGTGGAGGTGGCGAGGAAGACT
>JBIJCS010000528.1:0-3465 GCA_044344575.1 Pirellula sp.
AAAAAGTCAACGCATCTGTAGCAGGCAACGCCATCTGAGCCAAAGAATCTTTTTCTTGGGCATTCCCTAAGAACGCTTCGAACCCCCCGCGCGCCTCTTGCTTCCTAACCTCCACTGCCTGCTTCGCTTGTGCAATAAGCCCGTCAAGGGCCTCGAATCTCTCTCGATCTTGTTCAAGCGGTACCGGGACGATCGGGGGCGTGTCCTTGGCGTTCCCATCCATCGCATTCTGCGTCGTGTTGTTGAAGAACGCTGCCATCTGATAGAACTCACGCTGCGAAATCGGATCAAACTTATGATCGTGACAGACGGCGCAACCGGTGGTTAAACCCAACCAAACCAAACTAGTAGTCTCAACGCGATCGCGGGTGTAAAGTACTCGATACTCTTCGTCAATCGCTCCTCCCTCACTGGTAGTGATGTTGCATCGATTGAAGCCACTCGCCACCCTTTGATCTAACGTCACATTCGGAAGCAGATCCCCTGCAAGCTGCTCAATGGTAAATTGATCAAACGGAACATTGCGATTAAACGCTTTGATTACCCACTCCCGAAATGACCACATCTCGCGATAATTGTCAAAGTGAATCCCATGGGTATCCGCGTATCGAGCGTAATCAAGCCAATACCTCCCGCGATGCTCGCCCCACTCCTGCCGTGAGAGAAGTTCCTCAACATAGTTTTCATAACGCTCAGGCGAAGGATCCATCAATACTCGCTCAACCTCCTCAGGCGTTGGAGGTAAACCAGTTAAGTCCAAACAAACACGTCGAACGAGCGAACGCAGGTCTGCCTCGGGATTAGGCTCTACACCTCGCCGCTCAAGTTCGGCAAGCACAAAACGATCGATCGGATTTCGTACCCAAGCACCATTGCGAATCTGAGGTAACTCTGGCTTTACCGGCGCAATATAGGCCCAATGCCCCTGGTATTCAGCTCCCTCCGCAATCCAAATCCGAAGCATCTCCTTTTGCTCTCGCGTAAGACTCTTGTGGGAGCTAGGTGGTGGCATCACCTCGTCGTCGTCCGTGCTGAGAATGCGTTGAAGCATCGTGCTCTCTTCTGGCTTTCCAGGCACGACGGCATTCTTCTCGATCGCATTTTCCCGGACATCTAAACGCAAGTCAGCTGCACGCTTGTTGACGTCAGGACCATGACAAGCGAAACACTGGTCGTTCAGGATAGGTCGAATGTCACGGTTGTACTGCACCATGCCCACTCTGGGATTGGGCTCCAACGCTATCGCAGCATGAACAAAGACAACAATTAGCCAGCAACAGAGCAAACCAGACAGCCGAAAAACTGCAGGAGCCATTTCAGGAAATCCGAGGGGGGAAGCCTGCCTCGTAAAGAAGCACAGCTAGGAGGTGGGACCGAACACTATTCCGAAATTGGACCGTTTCCGATGTTTCACAGTTTAGCCCCCTCAGCGATTCTTGAATTACATCAATCGCCAGATGAGAGCCTCAAGTCCTACTTACCGAAAAGGATCGGCTGAAAAAACGTCGACGCTCTACATTTTCGCTTAATTCACGCGTTTTGCAACGATCTAACGACGGGAAAACCGTGGAGTTATGCTTTTCTGCGATTGCCACAACGTCGCACTTGGCACTCGCTCCGTAAGGACTTACACTCGAATCATCACTCCGGTCCGCAATTCTCTCGAACCAGACAATTCTCTTCAGAACGCTTTGAAAGAAAATTCTTGATGGAAAACGACCATATCGAAGCAAAAAACCGGTTAGCTTACGATCGCATGGTTGACCAAGAACATTTTCTGACCATGCCTGTTTCCAAAGAAGAACTCGCATCCCCTCTAAAAACACTCGACGCAAAAGGCTGGCTCGGTGGCAACATTCGAGGCTGGAATGTTCTTTGCCTCGCTGCAGGTGGCGGCAGACAAGGACCTCTCTATGCCGCAGCCGGCGCGCAAGTGACCGTTCTTGATATCAGCCCACGCATGCTAGAACTCGATCGCCGTGTTTGCCAATCCCTCGGGATACACTATCGAATCATCCAAGCATCCATGAGCAACCTTCAGATGTTCAATTTCGGCGAATTCGACCTAGTGGCACATCCGGTTAGCACATGTTACGTTGCAGCGGTCGAAGCGGTTTTCCATGAAGTTGCCCGGGTACTCCGACCCGGTGGACTATACATCTCCCAACACAAACAACCCTGCAATCTACAAGTGTCACTGGAACCAATCCATGGGAAATATGTATTCGAACAACCTGTCGGTGCCCCGGCCACCCCAGCACCGCTAGGAACACCCAGCTTGCTACGTGAACCCAATACAACCGAATTCGCTCATTCGCTCGATGCTCTGCTAGGCGGAATATGTCGTGCCGGAATGGTGATTGAATCTTTTTCCGAACCTGACCACGCTCAAAAAGATAGCCCACCTGGCAGTATGGGGCATCGTAGCCAATTCATTCCGCCATACCTTCGTATCAAAGCACGCAAACCACTCCTATCCGCTCCTAGTCATCCCGCAAGCACTTCAAAACTGGTGCTGCCAAAGTTCACCTGATACTCAAGTTCACGAATCTAGAGAAAACGTGTCTTGAACGCATCAAGTCTGTCTGCGTCTTGCGCCTTCTTGTCATCTCTTATGCGAACAATACGCGGAAACCGAACCGCTACACCACTTTTATGACGCGTCGAACGCTGAATATTTTCGAATGCAATCTCCATAACTAGCTCCGGCCTAACCTCCGAAACCGGCCCGAATCTGCTCGTTGTGTTCTCTCGTATCCACCGGTCGACACGCTCTAACTCTGCATCCGTCAATCCTGAGTAGGCTTTGGCGATCGGCACCAACCGACCTTCGTCCCACAAAGCAAACGTGTAATCAGAAAACAGTCCAGCCCGACGTCCGTGCCCTCGCTGAGCATAAATTAACACCGCATCAACAGTATAGGGATCCATCTTCCATTTCCACCAAGTGCCGGTAACTCGCCCCGCGTCATAACGACCATCGAGCGTTTTGAGCATCACTCCTTCGGCACCATGCTCTCTTGCCTTATCCTTCGTCCTGCGAACCCCTTCCCAATCTTCAAAAGTTCGTTGCTGTACCAACCGAATTGGCTCGACAATACTCAACGAACGCAACCGCTTGATTCTACATGCATAAGGTTCTGTTCGAATGTCGCACCCGTTCGATTCAAGCAAATCAAAACTAAGGAACACCACTGGTACCTCCTGCAGAATCTTTCCCGTCAATTTCTTCCGCTGAATTCGTCGTTGCAATTCTGTGAATGGAAGTGGCTTGCCATCCACCCAACCCAAGATCTCTCCATCCAATACCGTTCCATCAGACAAATGCTCTGCAGCTTTCTCTATTTCTGGAAATCGTCCGCCTAACAACTCCTCACCGCGTGACCAAATCCAAGTCTGTTGGTTTCTGCGAATTAATTGGGCGCGAATACCATCCCATTTCCATTCAACAGAGAAACGCTCAAT
>JBIJCS010000529.1:0-3459 GCA_044344575.1 Pirellula sp.
GAGAGACTCGCTAAGAGCAACGCAAATCCCAATCGCATCAGCATGCGATCGAAGCCCTCGCCGCGATGCTGCCGCAGAGCTTCCTCAAGGATCCTACCCCTTAAAGTCTCCGACGGAACAATGAAACCTCCAGCCTGACGAACACGATCTTCAACCCGTAAGCGTTCGTTACCGCTGTCAAAGTCTTCAACTACTGGATCTTCAGGATTCATGGATAAACTCCCGAACATCCGACCCTAATATCTCTGTCAACTTGGCTATCCCATACCGATACCGACTCGCGGCCGTAGGGGCTGGTATGCCGAGCGTCCAAGCAATTTCTTGGAACGTAAGTCCTTCCCAAATCTTCAAAACAACAATCTCCGATTGCTCGGTGGGCAACTGCCGCAATCCACCCCAAACCCGCTCACTCGCTTCACGCAACTCCAACCCATCGACCTGCTTCCGACAAGTCAGATCAGAAAGGGGCTGGCCCAGCACAAGTTTTGCGATGGACCAACGCTTTTTGCGACGCAGGATCTGCAAGGCATCATTCCGTACAACCTGCAAGAGATAAGGCCAGGGATGATCTGCACGCGTGAAGTTTTCCGGATCCGAAATAATCCTTAACAACGCAGATGCAACCGCGTCCTCCGCATCATGCTGGTTGCGAGTAATGGTTGTCGCAAACCGCACTAACCGCTGGCCTGTCAAATCGTAAAGTCCAGATACGGCAGGACTTCCTAGCTCAGCTATCCGCTTTGCTTGCAATCGAACCAGTTCGGGGAACGCAGGAGAAGGAGTCATGATGCAACAATAGATGTCCTACCCGTCCAGTTTTATTTAAACCGCCCCAAAAAATTTAGAGGCAATGAAACTCTCGATCCCAACCCCACACCGACGAGCTACCAGCCAGTGTACCTCATCCAGCGGTCGCCCCAGTATAAGTACGAAAAACCTGCTCGTCGATGTTCCGACCACTAAGCACCAACACAATATCACCGTCACCATCCAGGTCTACCGCTCCACTTAGCACCGCCGCCGTTGTAATGGCTCCCGAAGGCTCCGTTCGCAAACCATGATGCTGGTACAACCAACGCATCCCCTCCTTGGTTTGCTCGTCACTGCAAACGACCGATGACCGCACCAGACGTCGCAAAATTGGCCAATTGTTTTGGCCCACATCATAGGATAGTAGCCCATCACAAATACTCGTAGGTTTAGCAAGTCGCACGCGCTCACCTTGTGCTAAAGACTGACGAAAATCATCTGCTTGCTCCGGTTCGACTCCCACAATCGAAGCATCCGGAAAACCGTGCGCAATGGCCAATGCGTGCCCAGCCATCAAGCCCCCTCCACTTACCGCACACACAAAGTGAGAAATATCCCGCCCCATCGCTCGCAACGCATCTACGATTTCCAATCCGCCTACCCCATTTCCCGCGATAACATACGGATCATCGTACGGGGAAGCTTGCAGTGCATTCTCTTGTTCTGCGATCTCTTTGGCCAAGCGATCACGCGTCTGCGTTAAGTGATCCGTAGTGATATCGTACGTTCGCACCTCTGCACCGAAGCGACGCGTATTCTCGAACTTGATCTTCGGCGCCGACTCAGGCATCAGAATGATCACTCGAGATCCATACCGATGTCCAGCGTAGGATAACCCAGAAGCAAAATTCCCAGAAGAATGAGCCGCGACAGGTCGACCACGGAGCTCATCAAAATGTTGGCTCATCCAAAACAGAGCCCCCATCAACTTGAATGAACCAACAGGTGTCCACCCATAGTCTTTGATCCATACTCGACGAGTTGGAGCCAAGCCCAACTGACGCTCTAACGCATACGAACGAATCAACGGCGCGGAGGACATATGCTCCGCCAAAACTTCTCGCGCCCGAAGAACTTGGTCGATCGTCACAGGCTCAATTACCATAATGCTATGCAAGGGATGAACTAGAAATCACCGATTGGTACCGCCAAACTACCCAAAGTAACCCATTCATGATTATTCAGAAACGAGTTTCTGAATAGATTCCAACGGTACACATCGACGAAGAATTTGCTCGACAAACTCCGGTCGCTTACCACCCTCGGGCCGCTGACCTTGTGAGCCCGCCTCATTTCCTGCTGCGCGATCCTCTGGACGAAACATCGGATGAATTCTAGAGACTAAACCCACTAACTCTCCTTGAGCATTGAACACACCTGAGCCACTTGAGCCACCAGAGAACTCGGCAGTAATCTCCATCCAAGTCGTTCGGTCACCAGTCATTGTCGGTTTGACAAATCGACTTACTAAACCAGTCGTCACGACATAAAACTCATTGTGTGGATGACTCATCACGATCACTTCCGACAATTGCTTCGGAGCTACTTTAGCAATCGAAACAGGCTCGAATTTCGTCGCACTTGCCAACCGCACCAAAGCGACATCGGCGGTTTCAGAAGCAGCCAAAACCTCGGCAACGGCGAAACACTGTCCGAGGTGATTCATCCCAAGCATCCCTTTGATCTTTCCATCTCCCTTTCCTTCTAAGACGTGATAATTCGTCAATACCAAGCCATCTTCGTGTATCACCACCCCCCCTGCGATGTTTGCATGAAGATTACTGCAACGACCGCAATCAAAAAGATTCCCCAACATCACCGAGCCACGCTTGAGGCGATCGTGCAAGTCGCCACGGGCAACCGCATCTATGTGCGGTAAAACAACTAACCTGTCTTTCGGCGCTCGTTTGATCAGGTCATTAATCTCTTCACCATCCAAAATGCGCTCGTCGCTGATGAGCTTGCGCCCCCGATTCACAAACGTGTTGTAAATGCGTCGATTATCTATGACTCCGGTGCACAAATCATCGATCGGACCATTCGCATCCAGCAATAAGTCGCCGACACTTTGCGGCGGTGTCTCGACCACCCCGCCGCTAAGCACTTCGGGAAGATCTTGCCCAAAAACTTGAAACGTCAGCAACCATACTCCAAACAACGCAAGTAGCTGTACTCTTTTGGCAACGCAGACCATCGCTCCCCCAACACTTCGGCACTCGCCGCAGAAAAAAAATACCATCACGCTTGAGGCTCTCTCTCGAGCACCTCTATGGTAATCCGATTCCGATGCCGATAGGAGTGGCTTGCTCAACAACCTCGCTCTTAAAACGACTTTTGAACCAGAAAACAAAGTCGCTTCGCTGTCGTTACAGCCATTTCAAATTGCAGAAATGCAATGCGATATTACTCGAAACTGATGCCACGCTTTTCAGCGAGTAGCCTCATGACATATTCAAAATACGGAAAAGGAATGTTCGGCTTGCGTTTCTTCGCCCAGACATACACGACATTAACCATCGCTCGAGATAGTTCGCCCGTCTCCACCTTCGCCACCACCTGGTCGACAAAAACCTGTTGCTCCGGAAACGCGACCCGCAATCCATAGTTCAACTGGTCTCGCAACTCCACCGTGTTCAGTGAAAGCATTCG
>JBIJCS010000087.1:0-12148 GCA_044344575.1 Pirellula sp.
CGATTGATCCCAAGACACGTGTGTTGAGTGCATTCGTAGTTCCTAGTTATCAAACGGCGATTAAGACGGCTGTCGATCAAATGCTGGCGAGTGCGGGTGAACTGCAAGCGACCGAATCGGTGGCTTACCAAGCGTCCAAGGCGTTGCCAGAGGATATCAAGAAGCAAATTGCAGCGATCGCACCGAACGCATTGGTCATGACATCGACCGATCGGATCTTGGTTACGGCAAGTGCGACCGATCAGGCTTTGATCCGGTCTGGTTTGATTGGTCTCGACATTACCCCAGTGGTCGATCGTCCGAGCATGAAGGTGTTTGAGATAGATCCTTCGATGGCTGCGATTGGAGAGACTGCGATGAAGGCATTTCTGCCGAAAGCGCAGGTTGGGGCGAATTCAGCCGCCGGGACGTTGATCGTTCGGGGCAACGACAACGATTTACAGCTCGCTACAGAGATTTTTGAGATTTGGAAAAGATCGCAGTCGAACAAGGCTTTGCAGTTGAAGTCTTTTCATCTTGATCGGATTGCAGATTCAAAGTGGTTAGCGACGGTACAAAAGTTGGTTCCGAATGCTAATGCTTGGTTGAATCCCGATGGCTCGGAATTGATGATGTTGGCGACTTCTGCAGAAATCACGGCGATTGAGAATTCGCTACCGTCATTGTTGGCGTTGTTACCCAAGCCGCTTGCTAGGGAGCTGAAATTATATGTTTTGAGCAAGAATCAGATGGCTCGCAGAGCGTTGCTGACGACGGAATTGCCTTCCGATTTAGCAACGATGAAACTCGTCGATGGGACGAACAAGAATGAATTGTTCGCTTGGGGCGAAGCAGAACAGCAGGCTAAATTCAAAATTTTCTTGGAGAGTCTCGATCAGCCAGGTGCGATGCCGACGCAATCATTGCCCAAGACTTACCCTTTGGAGACGTCGGAGTCAACGATTGTGCAGTCGTTGTTAACAACTGAGTTTCCGGAAGCCAAGATTACTGTGGATGCCGATGGCAAGCAATTGACGGTGATTGCTGAGGATACGACTCAATCGGCTTTGGCTCAG
This sequence comes from Pirellula sp., assembly GCA_044344575.1. Taxonomy (GTDB): domain Bacteria; phylum Planctomycetota; class Planctomycetia; order Pirellulales; family Pirellulaceae; genus JBKCUI01. Next base: position 1,056 of record JBIJCS010000087.1, read on the forward strand.
CGACTTGAAGTGATTCAAAAGGAGTTACCCAAGCGACCTGCTGTGCGGCTTGAGACGTACTCGGTCCCGAACATGACAGCATCTGCATTGAGTACGGCTTTAACTCCTTTGTTGACTAAGGCGCGTGTCAATGTGGATACAGCAAAGGATCGGTTATTGATCACTACGGATGAAGCGAACCACAAGGAAATTAAAGAGTTGATTGCCGCTTTGTCTATGGAGGCTGGGGCGGACAAGCAAAAAGTTGTGGTTGTTTATCCGATCCAGCATGCGGTACCGACGCAGATCAAGACGGTTGTGGATCAGTTAGTATCGGGCGCGACGACTTTAGCTGATGACAAACTCAAGCAATTGGCGGTGACTGGTTCGATTGATTCGCAGGCGGCGATCAAGGCGACGATCGAGCAAATGGATCGTCCACGAAGTTCTGATTCGGGCCCGAAGGAGATTCGGAGTTACGATACGAAGAAGACCTACGCGTCCTATTTGTTACCGTTATTGCAGAAGCTTTGGCCGGATGTGGAGTTAGCGGTTGATTCAACCACGAATCGTATTTTGGCGACTGGAAGCAAGCTTGAGTTGGATCGTATCGGGGAGGCTTTAGATCGACTGATTGCTGCGCCGGATGGATCGCCACAAAGTGTAAAGACGTATTCGGTACCGTCAGGGGATATGACTTCTCTTGGGACGATTTTGGGTCAAATCGCACCGCAGGCATTGATTAGCCCGGACATTACTAGCCGAACTTTGACAGTTTTTGCTAGTGAAGAGCAGCATGCGCGGGTTGCCCAAGCAGTTGAGCAAGTTTCTAAGGCAGCGCAGACGGCGAAGTCACCTTCTACTTATACAGTAAAGCCAGGGCAGGTCACAGCTGTTCAGACGGCGTTGACGACATTGTTCCCCACAGTAACATTTTCTTCCGTTCCGGCGACTGGGCAAATCATTGCGGTAGCGACGGAGGAGCAGCAGCAGAAAATCTTGCAGGTAGTGGAGTTGCTCACGAAGAGAGGAACTCTAGTCGATGGAGTTCCAGCGGATGCCAATAAAGAGATCCGAAGTTTTGATACCAAGAAAACCTATGCAAGTTACTTGTTGCCGTTATTGCAGAAGCTTTATCCGGACATGGAACTCGCTGCGGATACGACAACGAATCGTATTTTGGCGACGGGCAATAAAGACGAGTTAGAGAGACTGAGTGTATCGTTAGATCGATTGATTTCATCCCCGGAAGGGATACCGCAGACGGTCAAAACCTATGCGGTTCCTGCAGGCGATTTAACGACACTCTCGACGATGTTAGCTCAGATAGCTCCGCAAGCGGTATTGAGTCCGGATTTAGTCTCCCGGACGTTGACCGTCTATGCCAATGAAGAGCAACAGCAGCGTGTTGCGCAAGCGGTAGAGCAGGTCGGGAAGACAGCAGCAAACGCCAAAGTACCTGCCACTTATTCGGTCAAGCCGACGCAAGTAACGGCGGTTCAGACTGCATTGCTAAGTTTATTCCCGACGGCAAGTGTAGCGGCAGTACCTACAAGTGGTCAGTTGATCGTGGTTGCTCCGGGAGAAATGCAATCGCAGATTTCTAAAGTGATTGCGATGATGGAAGGCAATGGTGCGGGTGGAGAGAAGACGATACGGGTGTTCCGATTGAACCCTGACCAAGTCGATGTAACTGCGTTGATGGCAACTTTAACGTCTACGGTTCCGTCGAACATTCAATTGGATCCGAACACACGCAATCAAACGATCACGGCCATAGGAACCAATGAGGAATTGGACTTGGTTGCAAAGAAGATCGAAGAGATTCAGGTGCAGATGCCTCCTCCCGAGCCGACGACTTCGGTCGTTTATCCATTGCAGTATGGAAATCCGGTTTCTGCCTATACGATCCTTTCCGCGATGCTGCCTCGGGCAACGGTGGTCTATGACACGACGGGCAAATCGGTTGCGGTTACTGCGAAGGTTGGAGAGCATGAGCGAGTCCGCGAGGTGCTCAAGTCTTTCGATGCACCTCGAAATGAGACTTCGTCAACGCGAGTTTATCGCTTGAAGCAACCCAATGCGTATGGACTAGCGATGGTGCTTACAGCGCAGTTTCCTACAGCAAGTATTTTTGGTGGGCGAGAAGATGGAACGTTGATCGCGACCGCGAGTCCTGAGCAGCACAAGCGGATCGAAGAGTTGGTTAAGGAGATTGATGTTGGAGCGACGGAGATACTCACGAAGGTGTTCCCGATTCAGCGAGCGGATGCCACGACGTTGAGGGCAGCGATTGCAGCGAGCTCGACCAAAGTAACAGCGACGGCAGACTTGACCACAAACAGTTTGATCGTCACTGCACCGAGCGAGGAGATGCGACGGGTAGAGCAAGTTGTCCGCGAGATCGACGTAGCGGAGGGTGGGGGGAAATCGACCAAATACTATTCACTTCAGACGGCCGAACCGTTGCCGCTCGCACGGGCTTTGAGCGAGAGTTTCCCCAAGGCGAAAATATCGCCAGATTCGACGAATGGAGGGATTTATGTAACGGCGAACGCGGCTGAACATGAGTCGTTGAGTCTGTTGGTAGAAGACATCAACGCTCAGCCTGGGCGGACACCGACGATGAAGTCTTTTGTGATGCAGTACGCTGGCCCTGACATCGTCGCCAGGGCGGTGATAGGAGCTTTGGGGTCTCGCACGACAGCCGGTGTTAGTTTCAATCGCGACACAAAAACGGTGTTTGCGATTGGTAACCCCCAGGAGTTGGCAACCATCGAGCAGATGGTCAAGATGATGGACAATCCGGGGGCCAAGGACAGTGCGAGGCGCATGGAGATTTTCTCGCTTCAAGGGGTGGATGGACGTTCGCTGGAAAACGCGATTGAAAGTTTATTCCGAGATACTTCGGGAGCTTATGTTCAGTATGACAATGTCAATGAGCAGTTGCTTGTCACCGGTAGTAGTTCACAGATCACGATGGTGGCTGAGGCGATCAAGAAGCTTGCTCCACCTCGAAGGCAGTTGGAGATTTTTAATCTTGAGACAGCGGATCCGTATTCGTTAAAGACGGCGGCTGATGCTTTATTTGAAGATGAGCCGAGTCAAACTGCTCCGAGTATCTCCGTGGATGCCAGCCAGCAGCAGATGATCGTGCGAGCGACCGCCGAGCAACTGGAAGCGATTAAGGAGTTGATGGTTCGATTCGGTGAGCAACCCGAGAGGGCAGGGTTGTTATCCAAGCCGCAGGGCAGGGAAGGTTCAACGAGTCGCGGTCCGGCGAGCAGGGGGGAGGGAACGATTGGCACCAGTGGTCGATTGAGAATGGTTCCGATCCATCGAAATCCTAAGGTTCTGTTGGATGACATCGAGCGATTATGGCCATTGATTCGATCAAATCCGATCCAAGTTGTTGATCCTAAAGAGTTCGTGAAACCGCAGGTTGATCAGAAACAGCCACCAGATCAGAAGCAGCCAGGAGCATTCTTGCAACCTATGCCCGGCACCAGCAAGTTCGTTGCTGGCAAGTTAGTCTCAGCGCAAGATCCGTCGCGTCGAGATGGGAATCCATTGGATGGGAATCCAGTGAACGGAGAAGTTGCGGAGGGGGCGGGTGAGAGCGGAGAGGTACAAAGAACGCAGCCTCCGATAGTTGTGGTTACTGGAGACGGACAGTGGACGCTTGCATCGGATGATCCGGAAGCATTGGATGCGTTGGAGCGGTTGCTTTCGACGCTGTTGAATCCGACGATGGAGCCGTTTGCGACTGCAGGTAATTTTTCGGTTTACATTTTGCGTCATGCGGATGCGAAGCAATTGCGAGAGTTGCTCAACGAGTTGTTCAGGTCGGGTGACCGTCGGGGCGGTGGATCAGGAAGCACGGGGATTAGTTCGTCTACGGTTGAGGCTTTTCAACGTTTGAAGATCGTGGCCGATACGCGTACGAATGCGTTGGTGATAGGTGGCAATCGGGCCGATCGAAAGGTGATTGAAGAGTTGCTGGGCGTCTTTGATTCGAAGGACTTGATAGACCGATTGCAGCAAATAACACCTATCATTATCCCGGTGACGAGCGCAAGTGCCGAGACAGTCTCGAAGTTGGTGGAGGACGTGTACAAGTCGCAGTTGAGAGCGGGGGCTGGTCGCGATCCGTTGGACATTCCCGAGGGGGTTTCTACGGAGGTTGCAACCATCTTGCAGCAGATCAACGCGCAGTCTTCAGGTCCTTTATTGACGATGTCGGTGGATGAGCAATCCAATTTGATTGTTTTGCGTGGACCGACGGACCTGACTGAAGAGGTTCGGTCGTTTATCGACAAGATCGATCAGCAATCGGCTGACGCTCCTTCGCGTCGCATTCAAGTCTTGAAACTTGAATCAACGAATTCGAAGAACTTGGAGAAGGCTCTGAAGATTCTTAGCGGGAAGTAGTCCAGGAAGCAAAGACGTCTTCGGCGGCTTGAATTGTACGATCGATATGATCGGTGGTATGAGTTCGAGAGAAGAAGAGAGCTTCGAACTGGCTGCAGGGCATGTAGACTCCCCGTTCGATTAGTCCCCAGAAGTACTTTGCGAAGAGTTTTCGGTCGGAACGATCGGCGGATGGCCAATCGACGATCGGGCTGGGGTTGAAGAAAAGAGTCATCATGCTTCCGACACGTTGCATTTGAGTGGCGATACCGTACTTGGTGGCGGCTTGTTGTAAGCCATCACCGAGTCGTTTTCCTAGCGATTCCAAGTAGTCATAGGGTGGTTCATCTCGTAGCAATTCGAGTGTTTTCGCGCCGGCGGCGGTGGCGAGAGGGTTGCCTGAGAGTGTTCCGGCTTGATAGACCTTACCGGCTGGCATGACTTGATCCATGATTTCGGCTTTGCCACCGTAGGCAGCGAGAGGAAGTCCACCGCCGACGATTTTCCCGAGGGTGGTCATGTCGGGTTGGATTCCGAAAAGTTGTTGAGCACCACCGTAGGCGACTCGGAAACCGGTCATGACTTCGTCGAAAATGAGGATCACTCCGTGGCGGAGTGTTTGCTCTCGTAGTGTGTGCAAGAAGGTTTGGGTGGGGATCACGGTTCCCATGTTACCGACGACGGGTTCGAGAATGACAGCGGCGATCGACTTGCCGTGTTCGTTCAAGACGTTTCGGAGCGTGTCTGGATCGTTGTAATTCAGAACGATGGTGTCGTTGGAGGTACCGCTGGTGACTCCTGGGGAGTCTGGAACGCCGAGGGTAGCGGCGGCGGATCCTGCGGAGACGAGAAGGGAGTCGACGTGTCCGTGGTAGCAACCGGAGAACTTGATGATTTTATCTCTGCCGGTGCATCCTCGTGCCACTCGGATCGCGCTCATTGTGGCTTCGGTTCCGGAGCTAACCAGACGTACCCGTTGCATACTGGGGAAAGCGTGCAAAATGAGTTCTGCGATTCGGGATTCGTTTTCGGTGGGGGCACCATAGGAAGTGCCTCGCTGTACCGCTTGGACGATTGCATCGATCACACGTGGTTCGGCATGGCCGAGGATCATGGGGCCCCATGATCCGATGTAGTCGATGAAGCGGTTTCCGTCGATATCGTATAAATATGGGCCTTTGGCGCGTTCGATGAACAGCGGGTGTCCGCCAACGGCACCGAAAGCGCGTGCTGGGGAATTGACCCCTCCTGGAATCAGTTGGCGTGCGCGTTCGAAAGCGATACGGCTCTTAGAAAAATCCATGGTGGTTTGTATGGGGAGAGAGGGTGTTGGTTGCTGTCGGAATTGGTAATCAGCGAATATAATTCCCCGAGACTTTTCAGGGAAATCTCTGGGACTTCGGCGTTCGTGATGGGATTGATCGCATTGCGGACAAGCGACAGGATCATACTGGTTCATCGTAACAAGTCGGATTGGATCGGGAAAGCGAACTATCGCATGCGTCCATGCGTATGGATTTGCTAGACACTTCACCCCCTTGCAGGTAGGTAGAGACTTGAACAATCGTTCCTTTGGAATTCGTGCCATTGTATTGGCGGCTATTTCGTTACCCGTTGTCCCGGTGTTCATGGATTATTTTGGTCCGGAAACGTCGGCGAGGTGGATGTTAGCGAAGGCTGCTAATGAATTCGATCGAGGCAATGTAGAGGAAGCACAAAAGCTGCTGGAGGGGGCTTACGCGAAGTCGAATGAGATTGTCACGGATCGGGATTTCTGGAGGCAGTTTGAGCGGATCGAGTTGAGCGATGAGGCAGGCACAGAGGAATTGTCTCCGACGAAACTTTGGGATGAGATGATTCGTCGGATCGATAATCCCTCCGTACGTGCGAATGCTGCTTTTGAAATTTCGACGATCTTATCGAATCGACGGCAGTTTCAAGCAGCCGTGAACTTGCTCAATGAACATTTGCCACCGGTGGCGGATCGCAAGCCCGTTCAGAACAATCAAATTGCCTACATGCGGTCTCTCGCGGGGAGTGATCTGGAATTAGCACTTGATGAGATTGAACGAGCACTTAAGTCCCAGCAGAATGAGTCATTCCTCGACACGAAGGCGTGGGTCTTGCACGGTTTGGGCCGCAACGAGGAGGCGCTTGAAGTGATCGACGAAGCTCTCAAGGAAATGGAATCGACATGGCGATCTAACACCAAGTTAGATAAGTATCTAACACGAATGCAGGAAATCGAAAAGTCGATTGAGGAACGAGCTGCGGCTGCAAAAGCGATGGAAGAGCAAGAGCAAGAGGCAAGTCAGGTCTTTGGGCAGGAGGGTTCCGACGAGAAGCAAGAGTCAGTCGGTTTTCGGGTGTCGAGTACTAGTGGGGCTTATCTTCTCAATAGTGAATTTCCGGAAGTCGAGCGAGCGATGCCAACGATATTGGATGTGCTAGCAACGATGCGATATCATCGGATGCGCATTTGTGAAGCGTTGAAAAAGGACGACGAAGCTGCGAGAGAGGGGCGGTGGTTAAAAGAGTTCTCCACGAAAGGGCTCAGCGAGCACTTTTAGATTGCTGCAGGCGTGCGAGTTCGATGCTGTAGAGCTTGGGTATACATTGCCAACAATCGGTCGGTAACGTTTGCGGGACTACAAAGTTCGGATACGTTGTTCTGAGCGCTGTGGGCGAAGTTATTGCGCAGGGATTGGTTGCCGATCAGTTGGGTCAGTGCATCGGTTAATTGGTCAACATTTCCGCGTTGGAATACCCATCCGTCAATTTGGTTGCGAACCAGTTCTTTCATTCCTCCTGCGTCGCTGACGACGGGACAGACACCGACAGAGCAAGCCTCAATTAGTGCACGGCCTAGCCCTTCGCTGCGAGAGGGCATGACGAACAGATCCATTGCGCGCATTGCGCTGACAGCGTGTTTGAGTTCGCCGGTCGTAATGATGCGGCTTCGCACGGGGCTCGATTCGATGGCTTGAGCGATGGTTTTATCGACAATGGAACCGATAACGACCAGTCTCCAAGGAAGGTGTTTGGGGAGGTTTTCGACTGCTTTGATCAACAGATCCGTCCCTTTGATTTTGCGGATGGTTCCGACGCAGCCAAGGAGGATTTCTTCGGAGCTAACATTCCAGTCGCGTCGCCATTGTTCCGGTGATTTCGGAGAATCGAAGTCCCACATCGTGTTGTAGGTGACCGAACATTTTTCAGCGGGTATCCCAGCTTGAAGCATTGCATCGCGAACAGCGTGGGACTCGCAAGCGTGCATTGCAACGCGTCGAGATAGGTAGCTGATCCAGTCGGATGGGTCCCAGCGATTCGGGACGCGAGTGATACCTCGGAAGGAGACGATCTTTGGGGCGGATTTAAGGTTCCAAGTCGCGAAGAGAGCCCAAGCGAGGGAATCTGGGAGGAAGGCATGGATCAGATCAGGGCGAAAGTCATCGACGATTTCACTGACCGAACGAATTGCTTGTCGGCAGATTTTTTTCCTGCCTGAGATATTGATCGTTCGTTGTTTGGGTGCAAAAGACTCGGGGAGCTGGTCGTGTGTATTGAAAGAGTTACTGGAGTTGCAGGAGACCAATTCAACGTCGCGACGGCATAATTCCCTCACGATCGGAGCCGGTGCATGCAGTAAGAGTAGTCTCATCGGTGCATCGATGGTGGAAGTCAAGTTGAGAATGGAGCGATGGATTTCTCAGGCAGAGTCGAGCCCATTTTTAAGGGGGAGAATAGAACAAGACTTGGCTAGCGAGCCATAGCATCCAGAGACTCCAGATAGCGAGGCAGAGGGTTGCGAGCCCAAGTCGTTTATTCATCTTGTCGTCCCAGGGGCTCAAATTTGGGTTCGAAGGCATCTTCGAAATCAAATTGGTCATCGAAATCTTCTCGCTTGTCGGATTTGCTTTTTCGCATTTCCCGAATGCGGATCAAGTTGTAGACAATTTCCCCGAAGTCGCCGGTTGTGTGAATTCCCCAGTTATTCAATACCGTTTTCGCCATGTAACCGTACTGTTCCAACGCGTATTCTCGGATGGCTTGACAGAGTTGCTGACCGGTTAAATGGTGGTCGGATTGTCCTTCGTCGTTTTCGTTTTCACCGGTGTACGAAGGCATCTTCATCACCCGCTGCGCATAGGCAAGGCTTTCGCGGATGAACTGGTATGCATCGATATGATAGCGACGGTCTTGTTTGAGCAATTCCACCATCGCAATTACGTGATCATTCATGAGAGCTCGGCTCCTCGCTTGATGACAGATAAGCAATCGCTGAGAGTCATTAGAACACGGCGGTTGTCTTCCGTGGCGACGAGCATTTGTCGGGCTAGAAGCTCAACAGAGATCACGCGTGCTTTTCCGTCGCGGGTGAGAATTTCGCTTCCCGGGGGAGGGATTTCTTTGGCTAGTTCTTCGTAGTGATCATGTTCGTATCTCAGGCAGCATTTCAGGCGTCCACAACGCCCGGAGATTTTGTTAGGATCGAGGGTTGCCTTTTGCAGTTTGGCCATGCGCATGCTAACTGGTGGCATTTCGTTCAAGTAGGTGTTGCAGCAAAGTGGATTACCGCAGTCGCCGTAATCACCGAGTAACTTTGCTTCGTCTCGGGCCCCGATTTGTCGCATTTCTATGCGTGTATGGTATTTGCTCGCTAGTTTTTTGACTAGTTCGCGAAAATCGATTCGATCCGTGGCGGTGTAATAAATTGTGAACTGTTCCCCCCCGAGGATGCGTTCTATCTCGATGACCTTCATCGGCAGTCCAAAAGAATTGATTGTTTCCTGGACATCGGTGGCGTCAGCGATGGTTTGCTCGGATTGACGTTTGAAGGAAGCCAGATCTTCGGAGGACGCCACACGTTGTATCGTTCCGTTGCCGAGCTTTTGAGTTGAGGAAAGGTTTGCGTTCGTGATTGGACAAAGAACTTCGCCGAGTTCTAAGCCACGTTGTGTGCGCGCAACGACTTTTTCACCTCGCGAGTGCGACACGCGGGAGTTCATGGCATAGAGCACTCGATGGAGGCCACATCGAACGACAAAGCGGTCTGCTGCTGCGGATTCCTTGGTTGTTTCTAAGTCCATGTCAGTGCCCCATTGAAAGCATTTGGTCATGTTTCAAACGGCTGAACACGATCTCTGCGAGATCTCCCGGGGACATGGCTCCACCTTGCAGGATCATTTCGGGATTTTCGGGAGCTTCGTAAGGCGCGGAAATGCCGGTGAAGTTCGGGATTTTTCCTTCGCGAGCTTGGCGGTAGAGTCCCTTCGGGTCTCGTTGTTCACAGACTTCGATGGGAGTGTCGACAAAAATTTCGTAGAAACGCAGGGAACCGGTAGATTGTATTTGTTTGCGAACCAGCTCCCGGTCTTGGCGATAGGGGCTAACGAAAGCGGTTAAGCAAATCAGACCTGCGGACGCGAGCAATTGAGCCACGGAGCCAACGCGGCGTATATTTTCCTCGCGGTCTTCGGCAGAAAAACCCAACCCGAAACGTTTTGCGAATGCTTCACCGTAGGTTTCAACCAGCAGGTTTGGCGTTGCGCAAAGTCCGTGACGGATGTTGTCACCGTCCAAGAGAAAGCTGGGTCGGCGGTATTTATAAAGAAGTTGATCGAGTGCGTTAGCAACGGTCGATTTTCCGGAACCGCTCAGTCCGGTGAACCAAAGAACACAACCCGTTTGTCCCATGAGTAACGCGCGGTTTTCGAGCGAGACGGCATGTGGATGCCATACGACTTGTGGATGATTATCCGAGTTCATTGCTCAAGCCTTCCGAGGTGTCCGCGTTTGCGGTTTCGCGGGATCAGGGTGCCAATCCGAGTGCGTGCTTGATGCGATGAAGTGTACTGGACTCGGATGCGGTGCTGGCGAACCAACCGAGTAATCCGCCGCTGACGCTGGCAACCTCTTCCATCTCGGCGATAAGTCCTTCTTTCAGTTTGCGACTTTCACTTCCGAGTACACCGCTGAAGAGTGCGTTCGCGCAAGCTTCCCAAGCTTCGAGCATTTCGGGAGTTGGGCGATTGGCAAGCCAATGTTCGAGGAGTTTCGAAGCTTCGGAACCAGAGTCGACATGCTTGCTCGCAATGGCACGCACGGCTGCGGCTTCTTTGGAGTCCGCTGTTCCGTCGGCCCAAGCGATGGCGATCAGAGGGAAGACGCGTACGGCGGAAACTGCACCGGGAGTTACTCCCATGCGATGCATTGCCGCGAGGGCTTGTTGATCTTGGATCCCGCTGGCTTCCCCAAGCTTCTGGATCGATTGCTCTTCGGAGAGCTTTTCCTGAAGCCCTTGGAGCAGGCGTTGATCGAGATCAGTAAAAAAGGCGTTTTCTAAAGACTGGCATCGCTTCTGAAATGCATCGGCATTGGACATCGGTAGATCCATTCCGTTGAGGGGGGAGGAGCTGTTTAGTTTTCCAAGAGCCTGAAGGCCCCTTTCACTGCGCTATAAGTATAGCTGTATCTTTTCTAAAAGGTCAGGGGGGAAACAATTCATTGGATTCTCGACTGTTCAACGCTTGACAAATCCCTCTATGTCCCCATAAGACTAGACCCAATGCGGCGAGCCCCCAGAAAGGGAGGGCTTTGCCCCCCCACATTGAACGATCCCTTTCCGCTCTAGAAACATTAGAAAAGCTGCTATGAGTCACTTGGCCGAGCCATCGACGGTACCTCGAACGATGTTCCAAAAG
>JBIJCS010000531.1:0-3441 GCA_044344575.1 Pirellula sp.
CCGTTGTCCAAGCTTTGACCATGGCTCGAGGAGCAAGGTCAGCTAAAGGATCTTTTGGAGCTGGCAACGGCCCGATCAGATCGCCTAACATTTTCTTGTCTTCGTCTTCGAGGTTTCCTATAGCGACCTTTCGGATGTTTTCTAGGAACCCACCGAACGACGCGCCTCCGCGTGCCGTTCCGATATCATAGAACCATTGGAAGTAGGCTTTTCGTGTTTCAGGGGTCCACCCGTTGTTGGCTTCTCGCAAGCAGAAGGCGTAGTGGATCTGTTGTTCTGCGGAGTTCGAACTGTTCATCTGGGCGATACATCGTTCGATGATTTTGGGTGCTTGGAGATATACCAAAACGCGTGATAGTTCGCGGTCGACTAGAGAATCTCCGTCTGGAGTTGGGAAATGCGAATCGAGTTGTGCGATGATTTGCTTGCGAAGTTCAGGTGAGCCTTCGCCGAGGCGTAGAAAGCTCAATTGGTATGCGCGGAGCAATTCGAGTTTCTCGGTCGCAGAGAGTTTGTCCCACTGCAGTCGCAATAAGCTTTTTTGGATATCTGCTTGGTCTGCTGATGAGCCTTTTCGGGAAAGAGCCACTGCCAGGGAGATTGCGGACTGAGCAGGGAGTGATTGTGCAACCGGGTCGCGCCATTCCTTGCTATCGAAATGTTCGAGGGCGAGGCGGGCTGCGGTACGCAGTGCGCGGTCTGGACTACCGAGATGTCGCATCGCGAGTGGAATATTTAGTTTTGCGCCGGGAACATGCATCGCTTCGAGTTGTCTGCGAGCGGCGCGTGCAGCAGAAGCTTCTGCGTTGTCTGGGAATTTCGCCGGACTTGTATCTTGGTTGCCTGAATAGCGAATACGGTACAGGGCGGATTGCGTTTTTCGTCCACCGATGGTCATGTACATTGAACCATCGGTTGGGTGAATGACCAGATCCGTAACCGGCATTGGCGACGCGCTGACAAAGGGTTCGAAGGTACTGGTGTAGGTGGAGCCTTGGGGTTCCAGATGGACAGCGTAAACCACGCCGTAGCTCCAGTCGGAAATAAATAGTGCGTTTTGGTATTTGGCTGGAAACCGAGCACCGGTGCCGAACACAATTCCGGTCGGAGATCCGTATCCAATGTTTGCTACAGCGCCAAAGCTATCTGCGAAATACTCTGGCCATTTGCCGGTTCCATTGCGCCACCCGAATTCGGCACCGCTGACGACATGATTAACGCGTGTTGGGCGGTACCAGGGAGTTCCGATATCCCATTCCATATCCGCATCATAAGTAAACAAATCCCCATGCGGATTGAAGGCGATATCGTATTCGTTACGGAATCCTGTTGCTACGAGCTCAACGTCGCTTCCATCCGGATTGAAGCTAAGAATAAAACCACCAGGGGCAAGTCGGTTTGCCATGAAGCCACGGCCATCGGGCATGCGTCCGAGCATGTGGTCTTCGTTCCAATGCCGAGGTACTCGTGAGCGATCAATTCTCTCGGGTAGGTCGGTTTGATTTCCGGCGCACAGATACAGTCTTCCGTCTGGCCCAGGGATAATTGCGTGAGGACCATGTTCTCCGCCGCCGGTCATCGGAATGATGCGTTCGATTTTTTCGAATTGTTCATCGCCATCGAGATCTTGCAGTCGGTAGAGACCTGGACCTCTTGGTGCATTTGGCTCGTCTTTGTTGAGAATGCCTTCGCCGTTTACGTCCACATACAAACCATCTTTGGTGTGCAGTAGACCTTGGGCCATCCCTAAATTTACGTTGATTGGTTCAACTTTCGTATCTGCTGCATCGGCGGTGGAACTCGGAGTCACTCGATAGAGTTTTCCGTACTGATCCGACACAATCAGTCTACCTTTAAGATCTACGCACATGGCAACCCATGAGCCTTGATCTTTTGCTGGCACTTCGTAGACCAGATCGACTTCGAAGCCCTCTGGTAGTCGGAACGCTTTTGCCGGGGTAGCTCCCAAACCCTTTTTGGCTGAACCTTTGGCGTCAGCATCTTGCGCGATTGCGTTCGAAACTGACGAAGAGAAAAAGCCGGTTAGTGTTGCCAGAGCAACACACGCGAAAGAAAACTTCGATTTGCGCATGGATATTTACTACGAGTGGAAAAACCATCCGTATGCGGATGGGGTATTAAGCAAAAAGTTCAGTTACTGCTTGGGCCTTTACCAATTCACGGGGTTGGTTCAGGTGGTTGTAAACAATGGTTTCGGGTTCGATACCGAAGGCGTGGTAGATGGTTGCGAGAAGCTGCGACGGGTGCACAGGAGACTCAATTGGAGCACTGGCAGTCTTATCGCTCTTGCCGTGTACGTATCCCCGTTTGATTCCAGCACCTGCGATGACGGAGGTATAGCAATATGGCCAGTGATCGCGGCCGTCATCGCTGTTTCCGTTCCCACTGGTGCTTACACCGCGTTCTGGGGAACGACCAAACTCACCGACAGCGACGAGCAAGGTGTCTTCGAGTAATCCGCGTTGATCAAGGTCTTCTACCAAGGTGGAGAGTCCAGCATCGAGCATTGGTGCGGATTGATTTTTCATGCGTTTGGACAGATCGACGTGGTGGTCCCACGAGTGGTTATCGCTGTTGGCTACCTTTGGCCAAACAACTTCAACGACACGGGTACCGGCCTCAACCAAACGGCGGGCGAGCAAGCAGCTTTGTCCGAACGTATTGCGTCCATACGCATCGCGTAGGGCTTCTGATTCTTGGCTCAAATCAAACGCTTCGCGGGCTTTCCCAGATACCACCAACGAGAGAGCTTGATTGAAGTACTCATCGAGTTGTTGGTTTTCGACAGCAGCATTGATCGTTGGCATTTGCTTATTGATCAAGTCTCTGAGCGTTGCGCGGCGTTGCAACCGAACGGAGAAGACTTCTGGACGAAGTTGCAGATCGCTTACATTGATCCGATCCATTTTGTTCAGATCCATGTCATCCCCTTCTGGGTACAACGTATACGGATCGTATTCTTTACCTAAGAATCCAGCCGTGCCACCTTTTCCAACGACGTTGGATTCTTGCAACGGTCGTGGCAGCATCACAAATGGAAGCATTGGTTCATCGGCGGGTCGAAGTCGAATGATATTTGATCCGAAGTTCGGGAAGTCTTTGGGGCTCGGTGGTTCCAACTGTCCGGATGCACTGACTTTATCGGTGGTGTACCCCGTCATCATCTGGTAAATCGCTGCCGTGTGATTAAAAAGCCCGTTCGGCGTATAGCTCATCGAACGGATCATGGTGAACTTGTCGTTGACCATACTCAGTTTCGGCAAATTCTCAGTGAATGAGGTGCCTGGGAGTTTGGTTGAGATGGGCTTGAAGACACTCTTGACCTTGTCCGGCACATTCTCTTTTGGATCCCATAGGTCTAGGTGAGAAGGACCACCTTGAAGGTAAACGAGAATCATACGTTTCGCGCGGTTCCAGCCT
>JBIJCS010000088.1:0-12138 GCA_044344575.1 Pirellula sp.
GCACTTAAAGCTCTCGAACTTGTGCTGGATCTATGACGATAATGGCATCACGATTGAAGGTCATACCGATTTGGCATTCAGCGAAGACATGGCAAAGAAGTTCCAGGGGTTAGGTTGGCATACGATTCGAGTGAAGGATGCAAACGACTTGGAGAGCCTTCAGCGTGCCTTTGATGAGTTCAAAACGACAACGGATCGTCCCACTTTGATCATCGTCAATTCCGTAATTGGTTATGGTTCGCCGAACAAAGCGAATACGCACGGGGCGCACGGAGCCCCGTTGGGAGACGAAGAGATCAAGCTTACCAAGCGGAATTATGGATGGCCTGAAGACGAGAAGTTTTTGGTACCCGAGGGAGTAAGAGAGCATTTTGCTGAGAAAGTTGCTGTGCGAGGTAAGTCTGCGAGTGTGGCTTGGGAAGGCCTATTTGCGAAGTACAGCAAGGAATATCCGAAAGAGGCTGCTGCCATTCGCGGAATGCTAGACGGTAAATTACCTGAAGGTTGGGATGCAGGGTTGAAGCCTTTTGCGGCGGATCCCAAGGGGATGGCGACGCGGGTTTCGAGTGGAAAAGTTTTGAATATGCTTTCGCCCCACATTCCACAGCTCATTGGTGGCTCGGCGGACTTAGCTCCATCGACGATGACGTTGATCGATGGCGAGGGAGATTTCTCCCCGTCGGACTATTCGGGACGCAACATGCGGTTTGGTATTCGCGAACACGGGATGGCCGCGGTTCTCAATGGGATGAGTTTGTGTGGACTACGTCCCTACGGTGCGACCTTCTTTGTATTCACGGACTACTTGCGTCCGTCGATGCGATTGAGCAGCATCATGCATCAACCGGTCTTGTACGTCTTGACGCACGACTCGATTGGTTTGGGAGAAGACGGACCGACGCACCAACCGGTCGAGCATCTGGCTGCGTGCCGTGCGATTCCAGGGCTCTATGTGTTCCGCCCCGGCGATGCGAACGAAGTCTTGTACAGCTATAAAGCTGCGATGCAGATCTTGCATCACCCGACCGCGATGGTCTTGTCTCGACAAAACGTCCCGACGATGGATCCATCGAAGGTATCTAGTGCCACTGGCGCAGAGAAAGGTGGATATGTCGTGAGTGATTGCCAAGGAGTACCGCAAGCGATCTTGATTGGAACGGGTACCGAGCTTGGTCTGTGCATGAAGGCTCAAGAGCAACTAGCGAGTGAAGGAATCGCAACTCGCGTGGTCAGCATGCCATGTATGGAGCTTTTTGATGAGCAACCGAAAGCGTATCGCGATGCCGTATTGCCTTCGAATGTTACCGTTCGCCTAGCATGCGAAGCAGGGCTTCGCTTGGGCTGGGACAAGTATATCGGCATGGATGGTCTATTTGTCGGCATGACCGGTTTCGGAGCATCCGGACCTGCCGATCAACTGTACAAGCATTTCAAGATCACAGCAGAGCAAATTGTTCTGCAGATCAAGAACGCACTCACCAAGTAGTGGAGGCGAGCAAGTTATTGACTTGCTTCTGTTCGAAGACCGAAGACATGACGATTGGTGTTACTAACCACCAACGTCTTGCCTTCGTCCGCGAAGGTGATCTGAAGGATTCCGGAATCGATGTCGGTGTTTGCGACAAAGATATCGTTCATTGTGTTCCAATAGGGCGACACCAAGTAGATACTCACTTCTCCAGAGCAACTCGAGGTAGCGATTAGTCCTCCGTTGGGGTTGGGTTTGAAGTTCTGAAAATTTGCGTTGGTTTGGAAATATGCATTGCGAATGATTTCATCATCATTTTCGTTGGCGTTGACTTTTGCTAAGTCGACGAACAACATCGACTTGGTTCTCGCATCTTGGTTTTCAACACATACCGCGATGTAATGCTTTTCTAGAACATCTTTCGGATTGGCATGTTGAGCGATCTTGGGTTTCTCTGCAGTTTCCGAAAATTGATTGCGAATATCGGAGAGCGACTCTTTAAAGAACCCGATCTTGGAAATGACCAGAGTTGCAAGATCGATATCCTTATCTTCCACGTCAGAAGCCACACGTATTTTGGAGCCCAATGAGTGTGACTTGATACCATCGAAGTATTCGATTGCCCCATCGAGACCAACCTGATTAGAAACCACCACAGCAAACGGCCACGATTTGCTTTCCGCTGCTGGAGCATACCCAGCGGGAGCCCACGCGAAATGGCGCACCGACATTGCTGATTGCACACCGCTTGGGACTTCGGACAATATGAACTTTGTCCTCGAAGCGAGTTCCGCAGCTGGGACGCTTTCGACGGAAAAGAGACGCAATCCTTTTTTCCCTAGTACTGCGAGCTGCTTTCCGTCTGGGGAGAGATGAAGTTGATCATCGGAAGCCCAGATGTCGGGCAATCGGAACCAAGTGGGGTCTTGCCCTTCGGTTCGATTGCAGATGAGCGTTGAATTCCCCCAATGCATCACCAGTAATCTTCCGCTAGCATCAGCCGTTACCGCCTGAGGAGTATAAATGGTATCGCTATTCGCGAAGCAATTATCCTCTGCGACTTGAGTACTATCATTCCCATCGCTCAACCTGACATTCGATGTGACCAAGTTTTGAACTTGGTCAGCCAATCGCTTCTCTTCTTGCACAACAGGATCGGCAGGATCCACTTTCGAGATTGTGGGGGCGGCATCACTGGAGAATTGCACCCCGATCTTGGGCACGAAAACCGAATCAGAATGGCTCATCGTTCGATCGCGCATCCCTTCCGCAAGGTAGAGCGAGTCGGTCCATCCACCAGCGTCTTGAACTGAAGATTTCAGGATTCCAAATCGCAAGTTGGTAGGGCGAGCGAGTAATGCAAGGACCTCGGAGATAGACGGTGCTGGTATTTGGAATTGATCGCGACTGGACTCAGATCGATCGATCGAAAGCGTATCGGAATCAGGATCAAGATCAAATCGTTCGATGGTTCCTTTGGATTGCAGAACGTAAAGCCTTCGTCCATCGGGGCTCCAGCAAGCCGCTACGGGGACTTCGCCACGGAACCGAAAGCGATTGGTGGCCAAGTCCAGCCACTGGGTTGCTTGCGTTGTCGCTTGGGTCGGAATGCTACCGACCCAAAGAGTACCACCATCTCCATCGACGCGGAAGAACGCGCTCGATTCGCTGTAAACCGGATTTAGAGCAGCTAAGAACACGGGCGTATCTTCCATGGATGCGAGAAATCGTGAGTTAGCCGCCGTTCCCTCTTGGACATCCACCAGCGTCGTATTCAAGCTATTGCCCAACAAGAAGCGGCCCGAATCCATCGGAAACAACCGAAGATTGGTTGAACTGCTTTGGATGACTTGGCGTTCGAGGAACTGATTGTTTGTCAGATCCCACAAGCAAAGCTCCTGGAAGTCCCCCGCCGCTGCTTTCGAATTGACGTTACCACCGTGATCACTGACATATCCATCGCGATCGCGAGGCAGTATTGCAATACTTAGTAACCGCGTACGATCAGGATTGGTGACAGAGTGGACAATTCTCGCGTACGGAGAGTGGCCGTAATGATGATACTTGGATGCACGGGTTAATGGAACAATGCGGTCGACTTCCATTACCGGATCAGCAGGCAGCGATTGAGCGATTTTCAGCAAGGACTTCGCCTTTTCGGTGGTTTGTAGTTTCCCACTTCTGGACTCGGAAAAAGCAACTACTCCGTTGCCATCAACCGTAGTGACTTCCGTGGAAGCCGAGTTCTCGAACAACCATTTTGCTTCAGAAAAACGGTCTCCTTCCGAATTGGTCGCAACCTCCCAAAAATGCTTTTCGCGTTTGATTTGCTCATCGACATCAACTTGTACAGTCTCAAACAATGCGTTGGACAAGAGCATCTTGTTAGAGTTCGTCCAAGCTGCGAAACGGTTCTCTGGAATCACCCCCGAGCTCTTAACCGGATAGCCATTTAATTCAATGAGATGTTCGATTGTGTAAGTACTTTTTGCAATCGAGGGTTCCGATAAAGGATCAGGATTCGATACAACGGTATCACTGGTATTGTCTTCCTGAAGTACGGACCAAATCTGAACAGATTCCTCAGCCTTGGTGCGAGTAAACATGCGACGGAGTTTTGCTGTCTGAGAACTTTCCTGGGTAACATATGGGGAAAGAACAATTTCTTCGATCGCGTGAAGATGCTTGCGACCAAGTTTATTCTTGTTCACAAACAGTGAGGCAAATACAGTTTTGCTATCCGATGCCTTTAACTTTAGCGTCGTCTGTAACAATTCCCCATCGGTGGTGCCAACGACAAAGTTCAAACGCTCCATGACACCTTTGAGACCTTGAAGAATCTCTGGGCTGTTGCTCGGCAACAAAACAGTTGCTTTCAACAACGCCGCAAAATCTTCTGTATTGCTATTGAGAACTTGAAACCTCGATACGTTGGAGGGAAGCTGCACGATGACGCGATCCCCAGCTTCGTCAGGCACCGATGAACTGAAGTTCGGTCGGAACAAATCCAGATAGCACTCGTCCTCGTTATTGAACAATGTCAACACAAAATGATCGTTCAACCAGAGCATCTGGATGACATCCGAATTCACCGGATGCGACAAACACCAATTTTTGGAGTTCGATTCCAAAATACATACATGGTTTGGGTAGCTAACCGCGAGGTACTTACCGTTTGGGCTGAGCACTACGTCTCCTGGGATTTGTTTATCCAGGCTTACACGCTTATCGGCCAATGCCGCCGTCAATAGTTGCCTGTTTCCCATCGAGTCGACTTTAAGCAATGCAGACTCGGGAAGATCTGCTATTTGAATAAATTCTCCGGCGGAACCGGCTGAAATAATTTTCTTCACGCGCCCAATCTGGCTTGATGCCTTTGCGATCACTTGTTGAATCGCTTGCCCCGTCGACTCCTTGGCGTTTCCAACATTCGCTTGGGAGACACTTCCATCTGCATTCGCGATAATCAACGAATCGGAATTCTGCTCATAGGCAATTGCTGATCGATCGGGATCGAATGAAATCCCTGCCGCCAAACTTAACGGCTTAAGATCAATATTGGTCAAGTAATTGATACGATCACTGGCCCAATGTTCAAGATTCGGCATGCGTTGAATCAACAGATTCGACGCGACGTTCAAGTCGCGCTGAATTGCATCCCCCTCTCTAACTCCGGGGACTGTGCCCGACATTTGTTGTCTTGCGCTGTTCGCGGCCTGTGCCGCATCTTTCACCAATTCTTTTACGTAGATATTGATTGATTTATTGATCACGGCACCACCAGATGGAGATTGCTCATTAATGCGTGCACGAGCTAGACCCAACTGCCGTGTGATATAGTCGAGTTGGGAGCTCGCGAGATCCTTCTCAGCTTGCTCCTGAAGTCGAACTGCGATTTTCTTCTGAGCCTCTTCCTGTTCCTTCGCTTTCACCGCGTCGTCCCTAGCCGCGACCGCATCATTTCTGGCTTTCTCTGCTTCCTCTTTTGCCTCAATCGCATCATTTCTGGCTATCTCTGCTTCTTCTTTTGCCTCAATCGCATCATTTCTGGCTATCTCTGCGTCATCTCTGGACTTCACCGCAGCATCTTTTGCTTTGACCTCCTCAAGTTTTGCCAACTCCTCACTGGCCCTTGCCTGTTCGGCATTGAGCTTTGCGATATACGTCAGAAATGCAAGAACTCCAACAACAATAGAACCAATCGACAGCATGGAAACGAATGCCCAAGCAAGCTTTCGGAATCGTTCTTTCCGAAGCATCAGTTCCCGCTTCGCCTGTTCGACTTTTGTTCTTAGCTGGTTCTCGTTACTTTCCGAAGGATCGAGAATTTGCAGTGCAAGGTCGTAATCCCCCTTTTCAAATGCAGATCGCCCGAAATCCATCCGGACTTTTTTCAAGCTGGAATTCGCTTCGGTGTTGTTTCCCCAAAGCTCCATTGCGTCGCGAAATCCATACAACGCTCGATAATATTGATCGTAATCCTTGGTTGTTCCAGCTTGGTCTGCCAGTTCCTTGCTTCGCTCCGTTAAATCAACACTGCTCTTGATTTTCGCCCGCTCGATCTGGAGTTCACGAATCGCTTCTTGAAGATCTTCAACCTTTGCATATCTGTCGGACGGCAGAGTGGCTAATGCTTTCAGCGCCACCTTGAGCATCGGGTCGGTGCATTCCGTCGGCTGAATGATATTGTTTTGCGCAGCGGCGACCAATGCAGAACGACCAAGCTTTACACTTTCATCTTTCGGGAGACGAGGATGGTGTCCGGTAATAATCAAGTAAAGAATACCGCCCAGCAGGTAGACATCACTCCCCTTGCCGATCAACGCTTTGTCACCTTTAGCTACTTCTGGACTAATCCACTGAAATGTACCGGCGACTCGAACCGGATCAGGGCGTTTCAAATCGCTAGCTACCCCCCAGTCCACCGCATAGACTTCCCCGAACTCTCCGAGCACCACGTTGTCCGGCTTGATGTCCATGTGGATGATCTCTTTGCTATGCGCGAAAGCGATCGCGTCGCAAAGTTTATCGAAGATCTCTAAATTCTCTTCAATGGAATTCGTTCGTATCTTCTTCTCCCAAGGTGTACCTTGGATGTATTTCATCGAATAGAAATACACCCCTTCATCGGTTTTTCCTAATTCGTAAATCGGAGTGATGTTGGGGTGCTCTAGCTGCGCAGTAATTTCCGCTTCGAAAAAGAATTGCTTCGAAAAGTTGTCACTCCGCTTTTCCTTGCGGATCATTTTTAGAGCGACAGGCCGCTTGACCGCATTCTGGGTGGCAAAGTAGACCAACCCCATGCCTCCCTCCCCCAACACGTGCAGACCGAATCGACCTGTCTTCGGATCGATGCGTTTGCGAATCTGGTAATCTGCGCGCTCGTCGTCGCTCTCAATCAATTCCGAGACATGACGTCTGGTGATACGACTAAATATCGCATCCGATGCTTCGGCACGTGGTGTCTTGATATACTGCCGTGACTCACCCATCGAATTCGAATGAACTGGCACAGATCCAGGTACCCGCCCTGACTGACTAACCTGTGCACTACTTATCTGCGAACGGCTAGCACCTGTCAAACCACTCTTCGAATCCATCAAGTCTAGAGTTTGATCCTGCGAGCTTCGCCCATCCATCGACGAGGATCCCGATTGGCTATCAAGCGGAATCGTGCCAGAATCCAGTCGATCCGATCTGCCTGATTCCGATGACTTCCTCATCTCTGAACTTAACGAAGAAATGTCCATCGTCTGGTCGTCAGCCATACCATCTGGAGGTATGCTGGTTCCGTCATCCACACCGCCCTTCGGGTTGGTTAACAGTACAGTACCTCCAAAGGGAGCTTGCTCTCTCGGCAACATCATGGTCCCCATGTCGGAGATCGAAATCTCAGACTTGTCGACCGAGAACTCCATCGTCTGGTCCGACATCGACTGAAGGTCCATCGTTTGATCCATCTTAGACGGAGTCGCGTCGCTGATGTCCATCGTTTGATCGTGGAAAGATGGTGCTGCCTCACCGAGATCTATGGTTTGTTCCAATGGATCCGTGGACGACTTACCTTCGTCTGGAATCGATTCCCCGGCAAAAGTCTGGTCAGCCTCCAAAGACTCATTGAGCTCCGCCGGATTGAGTTCACTGAACTCCTGGGGCTTCTTTGAAGGATCGGAAGGTTTAGATTCGTTTTGGTTACTCATGATGTTTCGTTGGATTGTGCAAGCTTATTCGTTTGAATCGCTAGGAGGATTGTCCGATGCTAGCAGGCGCCGAGACCTGCGAGCTCGCAAGGAGAACTCTCCGTTTAACTCTGACTCGATTGCTGCACTCTGTAGCTCCCTATCTTTACTTTCCTTCCGACGTTTCGGCTGACTCAACCAATAAGCACCCAACAAAATGCCCCAAGCCTTTTCCGTGTTAGGATTCTCGCTCTCGGCATCGCCCCCCTCGAACGAAGGCTTTCGTCGAAATTCGAATTGCGATTGATCCTCTGGAGCGGGGCCAACAGGTGGTTTCCCATCGACCGGTGGCACAGGCATTGGACCGTTCCCGCCGGGCACTGGCACCTGCGACTCCGGTCGAGATTGCTCGGTAGGTGGCTCGGTAGGTTCCTCAGCGGCCTCGGGACCGATCTGGATGTACGCAATTTCTCGCTTTTCTCCGTCACTGGTCTCTTCTAAGATTACATACCGACCTGCACGTGTTCCAGGTTGTTTCTTCAAGTAATTCTCGATCCGATTGATTTGTGACTGAGAAATCTGGTTTTCATCTCCCAGAATTTCCTCCGGCAACTCTATGTCTATGTATTGTTTTTCAGGTCGCTTCTTGCGATTCTCATGACTTTCATCAGGATCTAGCGATTCCTCCACCGCCACGCGTATCCGTGCCACCACAATTCGCACTTTGCGTTCTTGCAACGGCTCATCTTCAAATTCCGATGACTGTACGGCAACGGTCTGCACATCCTCTGCCGTGTAAGGATCCGGTTGACGTGCGGATGGAATATCCACATCTGGTGGGGGTGGCATCGGTAGCCCACTATCGGCTCCTTCCGAAATAACATCGGGAACTCGATGTGACTGTACTGTCAGATCGTAGAATCCAGTCGAGGTCTCTGCAGCAGGGCTTGGAGGACTAAATGTATTGAGTCCATTGGGTACATCTCGCTGGAATAAAAAGAAATCGTCTGCCCTGCGGACTACCACGTCGGTCGGCAACTCCTGCACGCTGTTCAAGAATTCAATGGTGAACGGTGTTGATCGCTCCAGATAACCGACACTTCCTAACGCTTGTGGCCTCGCCTCAATCGGGAAGCGATTTGCACTATCTTTTGCATATACATCTCCTTGCTCAGTGAATTGCTCCAGGTTACCGTCCGCATATCCAACAAACAAATTGAACCCGGATTCCGCCGCAGATCCAAAATGAGTGGCCACTCCCTGCAACTGTCTCTTGGTCGGAGAAAATTGCGTTGGGACTTCAGGTAACGGTGACTCAGCAAGATTGTTTTGTGCAACGATCCTCGTCGTAAAGAGCCCACCACTCGGGTTGGGTTTCTCTAACGCATCGAAGACGCGCGCTCTTAACTCAACGCTATTGATCACCTGCACATGCGTTTGCCCAGCATCAACGTGACGCGTCTGAATTACCCCTCCGCTGATGATCCCAAGTTTCCCATCTGCAACCAATACAATTCCGCCGGTCTGGTCCGTTCGACTTAACGACTCCAGCCGATTCTCAACGACTAAATCACCTTCCTGCGTCTCAATATAAACCGTTGGTTGCCCTGCACCGGCACTTGTAACACTGGCTCCAGCAAGAACAGTTCCTACCGTCAAAGCCTTGCTGTTTACCACGTATAAAGAATAGCCTACCGACTCATACCTATCAGCAAACCGATAATGAGCTCGAAGAGACTCCCGCGTACTCTCGTCCACCGTGCTCAAAGTGTCCAAAAAGTCGTCCCCTTGATTGCTCGCAGCAATATTCAGTCCCTGCCATGTACGTAGACTTCCATTGGTTCCAGTGATTCCATTCAACACCCGTACCGTTGTGTCGTGCAAATGCGCAAAGGTTCCAGAAGCAAGCGACAATTCATCTCCTACGATCCTGGCAGATCCTGACGACTCATCAATGGATCCATCCACGGCTCGCAAGAATACATCCCCTCGTGTCGCAATCGTTCGATCGATCAAGACAAAACTCTTGGCATCAATCGAAATCCTTCCATCGGCCGACACCACGTCCGAATTCAGGATCACGGATCCTTGTTCGACAGTCCGTAAATCCACATCTCCAAACCCATCGGCTCGCAATCCGAATCCTTCGACACTTCCCGATGTGATGATAAGGTCTCCCGCCACAGAATGGATTTGTATCGATCCATTTTGTGTCGTCACTACATCCTCCAATGTGGTACTTCGATCAACTCGACTCGAGTTGAAATGAACGCGGGTAAGTTCAGTCTCTACACGCCCAACCGTTACTCCATCGAGCTCCCGGATGAATACCCCGTCCTTTGCCTGAGCAGCCAATACGTCAACCTTGGTCTCCAAAGCGTTTGAATTAAACTCACCAAAGCTCCCCGAGCCAGCAAAACCTATCGAACCGCCAGCTACCAACGCCACCTTCGATCCTAACAAATTCGGAACTCCGCTAGACAGCCCTCCTCGGTATATATCCCCAGAAGCTGTCAACGAAATTTGAGATCGCCCAACGTCAACCGCACCAGCGACAATGCTCCCCTGCGACGAAACCCCTAGATTTCCTCCCGCATTTCGAAGCTCCGCTAAAATCACGTCACCCTGAGATTCAATCCACAATACGCCATCACCACTGTTCTTCAACGTATCGTTGATCGTTACAGATCCGATACTCGAAACGGTAATATTTCCTGTGCCCGACCCCACAACAGCAGAGAGTGCGACACGTCCACTGTTGAGCGTCTGTAGAAGAATATCCCCACTTCCGTTCGCCGTGATCCCATTCGTACCCGCTGTCCCTGCGTTGACAACGATGTCGCCGTCGATACTCTGCAGTTTGATCGGGGTATCGGAAGTACTTACTAAGTCTTCGCGTACTACCGAACGGGTCGAAGTGGCACCACTGAACTGCACTTCTTGGACCACTACGGACACACTGTCGATCGTCACTCCATTATTCTCTTGAATGTAGATACCGCCACCGCTCCACGCCGAAAGCGTATTTACGGAAGTCGTAATAGCATTGCGATTATTGTCCACAACATTGCTTAAATCGGAACCGCCAATCCCATCGGCCCCCGACATCGTCAATCCATGGGCAATCACGTTGCGACCAAACAATCCACCATTATCAAGAATGCGATTGGAGGATGCCAACGAGACATTGGCCGTTCCTGCATCAATGGTGCCCAATACAATGTCCTTCGCAGCAACGACACCTAGATGGACATTGTTTGTCGTCAAGGAATCGATCTGAATCTCCCCTTGAGATTTCAGATATAACGTTCCTGGACCGGATGTGCGCAAGTGCTCATTAACCAGCAAATCGCCGAAACTGTTAAGCGTAATATGCCCCGTGCCGGAAACCACGTCACCTTCTGTACGAATCGAACCAGACTGCAACGTCTGCAACAATACATTCCCCGTTCCGTTCGCACTGACACCTGGATCTCCATCTGAACCAGACCTGACGATGATGTCGCCGTCAACGCTCTGCAGGATCACCGATCCATTGGTCGTTGTGCTCAGATCTTCTTGAACAAAAGTTCGATCTTGGAGTGTGGAATTGAAGTTCACTTTTCGAACCGTGCTGCTCACCCGATCAATCGTTACTCCGTTCTGCTCCTGAATGAAAATCCCCGCTGCTGACTTCGCCGACAACACATCAACCTGTGTCGTGATTGCACGGTTGTTCACTGCACCTGATACATCAGCATCTCCAATTCGATTACCAGCGAACAAAGCCACTTGCGACGCTGTAATATTGATCGTTGCATTGTTGTTGTCGGCGTCGAAAATGCTGCCATTCGTGTTGATCGATACATTGCTACTACCGACATCAATCCCACCAATTTTCACATCCTCTTTGGCCTCGATACCTAACTCGACTCCAGGGTTGATTAGAGCCCCAATTTGTATTGCACCCTGAGAACTCAGGTAAATAGTCCCCGGTGCAGTCGTCTTAAGCCGGTCTTCGAGCACCAAGTCATCTTGTGTTACGACGCTGATATGCCCAGATCCCGATGCAATGTCTGCATTCGCCACCACCGTGCCGCTGGTAACTGTTCCCAGAAGAATATATCCACTGCCGGAAGCTTGGATCCCCGAAGTTCCCGCTGTGCCAGCGTTCACAACCAGATCTCCGTTAAGCGTCAGCAACTTGATCGGACCATTGTTCGTCGTTGTGACGTCTTCTAAGGCGATCGTGTTCGTCGAAGTCGTCGAATTGAAATGGACTTGGGATATCCCTTGCTCAATCCGGTCAATCGTCATGCCCGTTTGCTCGAAGACGTAAATCCCTGCACCGCTGCGTGCTGCAAGGGTTCCTATTTCGGTGGTGATCGCATTGCGATTTGAATCAGAAATCACATTTCCTAGATCGCTGTCACCAATCCTCCCACCAGCTATCAAACTTGCACCCGCTGCCGTGATGTTGATCTCGCTACTGCCGGAGGTCAACCGTGCAAT
>JBIJCS010000532.1:0-3436 GCA_044344575.1 Pirellula sp.
GCCAACAACTCAGATTCACACTCCATCTTCCCCGGTAAATCTCGAGTCCATCCAACGGGTTCGTTATGTAGTTTCAATGTGGGTATGCGGATTCATCGGCATCGCTTGTATCCCCGCAGTCCCACCGAACGCGGCGATGTGGACGCGGCTTTCGAATCAACCCTTATGGAACGTTCACCTCGCGTGGATTGCCCCCTTTGCCTGTGGTCTCGCATCCATCATCACGGCAATCTGCTTGTTTCGTTTACCCCGAATTTCCGACAAGCTCGGGGCCCTCGCTGCAATCGCTCTCGTCGGATTTTGGCCAACGATATTGGCCATTTATTGGTGGTGTACCTTCGCGTGGGTAGCGATCCATGAATGGATTCGCTAGGACTTATCCCATCGAATCGATGCTACAATCATCTTTTGAAAACGAATTTCTCGGAACCTACGACATCTAGATCTCATGCCGTATCGCCTATCCCTGTATGTCGTGTTCGCATTATTGCTTTCGCTCTCTTGCGTGGGTGACGATTGGATTCCGCCAAAGAACTCGAAACCGAGTGAAATCCTGAAGGAAGCTCGAGCGGACACAAAAGCAAAACGATATAGCGAAGCCCTCGCTAAACACGTGTGGTTCCATGAGAATGCACTCAAGTACGAACCTGCCGTCAATGCTGTACGACTTTCTTCTGCGCTTTCGGATTGGGTCAAACTTGGAAAAGTGTATCCACCCGCCCTAGAGAAACTCATCGCGATCCGTGATCAAATCGAAAAACGTGCGAAAGATGGCGAGGATATCGGAAGAGCATTTGAAGATCTTGCGAACATCAACGAGTACCTCGGCGACTACACGAATACCGTCGAATGCTTCATGTCCATAGAAAAAAACTATCCGGACTCCGCACCTTTGGCTCTTCTATTTGCCAAGAAAGCGATCTTGAAAACGAAAGAATATCAGATCTATGCAAAATACATCACGGGAACTACCGATTTCCTTGCATTCAAAGAAACGTACGAACTAAGCAAGTCGACTTCGAGTCAACGCGGCAAAACCAAGAAACATCCTTCAGAGGATGTCGAAAAAACCTTTCGCCATGAAACCGTCACTCTTGTGGCAGTCCTTGTCAACGTAGGACGCAAACAGGAGGCAAATGAAATTGCGGAACTTGCAAGGGCGATGATCGATGACAAGAAGTTCCACATGACGCTGGATGCGGTGCTCAAGGGTAGCGTCCCGGAATCATGGCCTTGAGCACAAAACGCCTTGAAAACAAATGGGAAAAGAAAAGGACAACTTCACAATGAACACACGATTCAGAAGAGTTATAACAGCTCTAGCCGGTGTGTACTTTCTCATCTGCGGCGCGTTATTCTCATTCCAACGCTCCTTGCTTTTCCAACCAACACATCGGGAAAATCGTGGCAAGCTAACTCCATGGATCGTCGATGGAGAACAGATCGGATTTTGTCACGAAGTCCCAAACCCGAAAGGTGTTTGGCTCATGATGCATGGGAATGCTGGTCAGGCATCGGACCGAGACTACGTGTTACCCCATCTGCCAAAATCCGATGCGTTCTATGTCCTTGAGTATCCCGGCTATGGAAACCGCGATGGCAAGCCGGGGCGCAGAACGATCAACGCAGCCGCTAACCAAGCATTCCATGCCCTGCGTGCTCAATATCCCAAACTACCCTTGGGAGTCATTGGAGAATCCATCGGGACGGGGCCAGCATGCCAGCTTGCCACTCTATCGGCCCCATCCAAGAACACGACGGTCAACATCCAAGGTCCCGATAAGATAATTCTCTTCGTCCCCTTCGATTCGCTGCAGCGAGTGGTCGCCAAGCACTTTCCGTGGCTTCCTGCAAGCTGGCTTTTACTCGATCGATGGGACAACGAAAAAGCACTCAAAAATTACATTGGTCCCTTGGAGATATACGGTGCATTGTACGATCAGATCATTCCCTTCGAGCATGCAAAGCAATTAGCGAAGGGGAAATCGCAGGCTAAAATGATCTCATTGCCGTGTGGACACAACGAATGGGCCATGCGGCCCGAAGTCCAAATTGCCCATGGCCAACCCTAAACAGTTCACTCCGGTTAGAAAGCACTCTGCGGGAAACCAGATGATCAGTAGACAAGATAAGCACCGAACCGTTAGTCAAGAAACATCCAGGTTGGTAGTAAATCCAAAGCACGGAATTTCCATGCGATGCTACAGGTTTAGCTGGAAATCCTTACTGGTCAGTTTGATCTTTGGTGGCGCGATCCAAGCTCAAGATGTGGCAAAATTCCCTCCGGTCGAGAATTCACAGATCCGGAGGGTAACTGCAGAATGGACAGGTACACCGATCAAGATCGACGGGAAGCTTGACGAGGAGGGCTGGAAGAAGGCACAACCTTCCACGTCGTTCGTCGATTTGGTAAGTGGTGAACCAACCTATCTGAAGACCTCGGTGTCGATTCTTTGGGACGATACAAATCTTTACTTGGGCTACGAGATTCAAGAACCCAACGTAACTGCAAAGTTCACCAAAGAGGACGACCCGATTTACGAAGACAATGACGTTGAATTTTTTATTGCGGGCCAAGACGGATACTACGAGTTTGAGATCAATGCGCACGGCACGGTCTACGATGGATTGTTTCTATGGCAGTCGGCGTACGCAAACTCACCGATCTCGAAATGGCCGGCGTTTGACCGAACGTTGCCTGGAGTGCAATCCCAAGCATTCAACGGCGTCGGTTTTACAAAACACCCTAGGGGCTTGCGATGGGCTTTTTTAGATTGGGATTTCCAAGCGGTCCGCTCGGCAGTGCATATTGACGGAACGCTGAATGATTCAAACGACGAAGATCGTGGGTGGAGCGTCGAAGTCGCGGTACCGTGGAAAGAGTTGTCAATGTTGGACTTGACCAAGCCACGCGACCTGCCACCCAAGCCTGGCGATGTTTGGCGGATCGACTTTTCCCGATTCAACCAGAAGAAAGACCCCTCGAATCCGAAAGACTCAGGGGGGTGGGCCTTGAGTCCTCACGGTGTTTGGGACTCGCACATCCCCGAAGTATTCCCCTACGTACAGCTCCAAAGATCCAGCCCGCCGTGAAAAGCAAAAGGTTAAATTCCCTTTCAGCAAACAATCCACCGTATCAGCAGAATCAGCAGAATCAGCAGAATCAGCGACGCCAGCCTAATCGTCTCAACGGGCATTCCCGGTCGTCATCAAAAGCCCAAGAGATAGGCGAAGAGTTCGGAAATCCACAGCCCGGAAACAAAGACAGCCATCGCTTAAACGATGGCTGCATGGTTATTTTCTCGCTTTAGAAGCGAGGTCGACGGGGCTCGAACCCGCAACCTCCGGATCGACAGTCCGGTGCTCTAACCAATTGAGCTACGACCCCTCATGTGCAGAGGATTATAGCCCCACGAACTTGTCCCGCAAGCGTTGT
>JBIJCS010000533.1:0-3434 GCA_044344575.1 Pirellula sp.
ATCGAAAACTTAACCACCATCGCGCAGAGCAAAGGCGAAGCGGCGAAGCAAGCTGAGCCGTTGCTCATGGCAATCACCCTACCTGCCCTGAAAGAACCTAAGAAGAATTCCGAATGGCTCATCGAAAAGGCACTCTGGAGTTTTGGCCAAGTTGATCACGCAAACTTGAAACCAGAAGATATTGAAACCCTCCAAAAAGGGACCCTTGAATACATCAAAGCCAGTCTCGACGGATGGATCGCACGCTGCGATAAAACCACAGCAGCTTCAGGTGGCGGATACATGGGAATGGGCGGTCCAGGAGCCGGGGGCCCTCCCGGTGCTGGCGGACCCGGTGTTGGCGGACCCGGTGGTGGTGGACTCGGTCTCTCTGGCGGCCCTGGACTCGGGAGCGAAGATGGCGGCGGACCTCCCGGCGGACCTCCCGGTGGCGGACCTCCCGGTTTCGGTGCCGCTGGCGGAACCGCTCGGCGAAACAATGCATTCGAAGACCAACCCAAAGAAGTACGCAACGCCCGAAGAATCCTGCAGCAACGGCTCGAGCGAATCCACTATGGCCTGACCGGATCCGGTAAAAAAGGGACTTCCGATCCTGCGAAGGTTAAAGGTCTCATAGCCCTAGCAGACGAAGCGTCAAAAGCAAAACTCCAGGAAGTCATCTCAAAAATTGAATCGCTCCAAGATGAACTAAACAAGGATACGTTGACCAGCCTTGATGTCGTGAAAACCAGTACCCGACGCCCCATCTTTGATCTCAAACAATCAATCGCTGCAATCATCGGAGATGATGGCACCAACAAGCCCCCAACCGATGCACCAGGGGGTAAAGATTCAGTCGAGGATGGATTCGGCGGCAGTGGCGGAAATCAGTGATTGCAATCAACTTCCCAGTTGCGATCAACTTTCCAATGAAGCAGACTCCCTACGCATCGGAGCTCCCTTGTGACTCTCAACCGGTTCCAATAAGGCGATGACTCATCACCAAGAGCCATCCGCTAGTCCCAATGTCGAAGAACGCGACGAAACAATCGAACCGTCTGACCATCTGGAGAAGACGGAAGTTCGCACGCCGTCGGATACTCCCCATGCAACCGCATCGATTTCTATAGGCAATCCGAGGGATCTCGATGCACTTGAAGGCTCTTCGCTAGATCACTACCTGATCGAATCCCTTGTCGGTCAAGGGGGAATGGGGGCCGTGTACCGCGGCCGCGATCAACGTCTCGATCGCATTGTCGCAATCAAGGTAGTCCCAATCACCAACCGCAAAGCGGACGCAATGCGTCGATTTCGCATCGAAGCGCAAAGCGCAGCGAAACTCGACCACCCCAACATCGCACGGGTCTATTACGTCGGTGAAACAGAACGCTGGAGTTACATCGTCTTCGAGTTCATCGAAGGCATCAACCTTCGCCAGCTCGTTCTCGAACGTGGCCCCCTCTCGGTTGATGATGCGACGCACTTCACCTGCCAAGTCGCTGAAGCACTTCAGCATGCCAGTGAACGCGGCGTCGTTCACCGCGATATCAAACCATCCAATATTCTTTTAGGAACCGATGGACTCGCCAAAATCGTAGACATGGGACTGGCTCGTACCACCGCATTGGATCGCTCTACAGGCGACCAAACAGCTAGCGGCACCACGCTCGGGACGTTTGATTACATTTCACCAGAACAGGCCCAAGACCCACGCGATGCGGATGTACGCAGCGATATCTACTCGCTCGGTTGCACCCTGTATTATTTGCTCACCGGCCAACCACCGTTCCCAGATGGAACAGCCCTGCAAAAGCTATTGATGCATGGCAACAAAATGCCAGAAGACCCACGAGTCTTTCGAGATGACCTGAGCGATGCATTGATCGCAATCCTCAGAAAAATGATGGCCAAAAAACCAAAAGATCGATACCAATCTCCAGAGGACCTTGCAAACGATTTACGTCTACTCGCGAAACACGATCATTTGGCATGGGGATCAGAACTGGCCGAAACAACTTTCCTAGGCCCACAAGCCAATAGGTCATGGGTCGAAGCAATGCTCCCACTGATTCTATCCCTCCTCCTGATCTCCGCAGTCACACTTTGGCTGTTCAATTCGAACCAAGTCGATGCAGTGTTCCCTATCCCGAGAGTCGAAGTAGCAAATGTTTCACTCTCCTCTACGAACCCTTCCATTGAAACACCTGGGAACACCACTGCGACGACCACACCGAAGGCGAATGTAGCAGAGGAGCCATCCAACGATTCAATAACACCCACACAACTCCAACCAGCAAACAGTGCCCCAGGGCCTGCTTCTACGAACCTCGCGCATGGAACAAATACTGAATGGAGTCACCTGCTCGTCTCGGAAAACGCATTGAGCCAATCCCAACGCCAAACCTTAGGCAATATCGAAGTCCTCGAAGAGTTCCGCTCCATTGAAGATGCGCTGACCAAAGCATCCAATCTCGGTAGTGATTGCAAAATCTGGATCGCAGGAAACTTCACGATGAAGAAGCCCTGGCGCAATGTAGCCAACACGAAATCCACTACGATCGCGATCGAGTCGATTCCCTACCAACGCGCGATACTCTCCATCGACGAGACAAACCTACCATCACAGAATAACTCCGACCACGCAGCTTGGCTTCTAATCGATTCAGCACAGCTCCATCTAAACCGTTTAGATCTTTTCTTCAAACCCGAAAACGGCAACTCCGCAACAATCCAAAAAGCAATCGTCGCTCTGAAAGGTTCTAGCCGTTGCCTTATGGATCAGTGCACGATCACCGTAGAAAACTCAACAGCCCAAGAATCCACTCAAGTGATACAGGTTCACCGAGACGACGCGGAAAAAGATACGTCGCTACCGTCGAGACTCTCCGAATTGCGAATCCAACAATCAGCCATTCGAGGTGGTTGTAATTTGATTTCTACCGATGGACTAGATCGCATGGATGTGCATATCCGCGAAAGCTGGTTTGCACTCGCCGGTTCCATGGTATTTTCGGAATCCCTAAGAACCCAAAATCGATCCCCTCGCATCCGCATGGAACTCGATGACACTACCTGCATCACCCTCAACCCCTGGCTGAAAGTTCAACTCAGCAATACGTCTCCCTATCCAGTCGCCGTTGTGAGAGTTTCTAATCAGTCAGTCTACGCAGGGACAAAAGCTCTCGTTGAATGGGATGCGACCGACTGCAGCGATTGGGCGTTCGCATCGCAAGCTAAAAAACTCGAAGAGTTAGGACGATGGATCGACTTTCGAGGACTGGATAATGCCTATGATGCAACCACCTTGGAGCAATGGATCCACGTCCAAATGTCCATGTCGAGCGAAACACTCGATATACAAACCGACTCTTCCCTTCTGAGAAACGAACTTGGGATGGAAGTCCTAGGACTATGGCAACAGCGGAGTACTTGGGACCCTTTGCAAATGCATGAAT
>JBIJCS010000534.1:0-3431 GCA_044344575.1 Pirellula sp.
TGCTGGCGTTGAAAGCGTTGGAGCAGGAGTTCACGGGTAAGGTGAAATGTATCTACATAGACCCACCGTACAACACAGGTTCGGCGTTTGAGCACTACGACGATGGCATAGAGCATTCTCTATGGCTTACTCTAATGAGGGATCGCCTCGAATTGCTTAGGAGGTTGTTGCGAGATGACGGAAGTCTTTGGATAAGCTTAGACGACAATGAAGCACACTATATGAAAGTCTTGTGCGATGAAATATTTGGTAGGAAATGTTTCGTCGCAAATGTGGTTTGGCAAAAGCGATATTCGTCAGATGCTCGTGTGGCACTTGGCGATGCACATGAGCACATCTTGTGTTATGCGTTAAATCCAGATCGATTCAAGGCCGTTCGTAATCTTCTACCTCTCGGGGAAGCTCAAACCTCCCAATTCCGAAATCCAGCTAATGACCCTCGTGGGCCGTGGAAGGCAGATAATTTTACAGCAGCCGGTTTTAGACCAAACCAAATGTACGAGATTCAGATTCCTTCAGGTCGCCTTGTGAAGCCACCTGCTGGGCGATGCTGGCGGGTGACAAGGGAAGGTTTTGATCGATTTACGTTTGACAAGAGAATGTATTACGGACCGGATGGTAACAGTACTCCTTCCTTGAAGCGGTTTCTCGCCGAAATGCAAGGGTTAACTCCATGGTCTTGGTGGCCACACACTGAAGTAGGTCACTCGCAGGAAGCCAAGAAGGAAAGCCATGACTTGTTTGGTACAAGTGAGTCATTTGCAACTCCAAAGCCAGAACGATTGATAAATCGTATACTAACAATCGCCTCAGACCCAGGCGACATCGTCCTTGACTCTTTCGCAGGATCAGGCACCACAGGTGCGGTCGCCCACAAAATGGGCCGTCGCTGGATCATGATTGAACTTGGCGAACACTGCCATACGCACATCATTCCACGACTTACGAAAGTTATCGACGGCACTGATCCCGGTGGTGTCACCGAAGCGTGCAACTGGAAAGGTGGCGGGGGATTTCGCTACTACTCCCTTGCTCCGTCACTACTTCAAGAAGATACCTTCGGCAATTGGGTCATCAGCAAGGAATATAATTCGGCCATGCTTGCCGAAGCGGTGTGCAAGCTGGAAGGATTCCATTACGCACCCAGCGATGAATACTACTGGCAGCACGGTCACTCGACCGAAAGTGACTATATCTTCGTCACGACTCAAACGCTCAGCCGTGAACAACTTCAAAAGCTAAACGATGAGGTCGGTCCTAATCGCTCGCTCCTTGTTTGCTGCGGAGCGTACCGAACCAAGAAACTCGATGACTTTCCGCAGCTTACCGTCAAGAAGATCCCTAAGGCCGTCATTCAGAAGTGCGAATGGGGCAAGGATGACTACAGCTTAGAGATCAAGGCTCTCCCTGACCCTCGACCAGCCGAGAGCATTCCCGTTGATCCGGTTCTTGCCGATTTGCCCAAGAACAAACGGAAAGCTCGCAAAGCGTTAGGTGGCCAGCCGACCCTTTTCGATCTAGAGGGTGATTCCTGATGTCGAGCCTCATCCCAGCCGATGATGATCCCGAAGATGCCGGGGAACTCCTCTTCTACCGAACTGAGGACGGACAGAACCGTATCCAACTCCGCTTGCACGGCGGCACGGTCTGGCTGACCCAAAAGCAATTGTCAGAGCTTTACCAAGTTTCCGTGAAAACCGTAAATGAGCACCTGGTAACGCTTTACGACGACGGCGAACTCTCCCCAGAGGCAACTATCCGGAAATTCCGGATAGTTCAAACCGAAGGAAATCGACAGGTCTCTAGGCTAGTTGACCATTACCGGCTAGAGGCGATCTTGTCGGTGGGGTATCGGGTCCGTTCGCAACGGGGAGTCCAGTTCCGACGTTGGGCGACAAGCCAACTTCAGGAGTTGCTGGTCAAGGGCTTTGTCATGGACGACGAGCGGCTTAAGGAGGGGAACAAGCTCGGTACGGATTACTTCGATGAGTTGCTCGAACGCATCAGGGATATCCGAGCCGCCGAGAAACGGTTCTACCACAAGATCCGCGACCTCTACAAGTTGTCGATTGATTACGACAAGGATGCGAGCGAGACGCAGTTGTTCTTCCAAATCGTTCAAAACAAATTGCACTTCGCGATCACTGGCAAGACAGCGGCGGAGATTATCAACGATCGAGCTGATAGTACTCAACCCAACATGGGCCTGACTTCATGGAAGGGAGCCAAGGTTCGCAAAACGGATGTCGCTGTTGCCAAGAACTATTTATCCCAAGCTGAAGTCAGTGAATTGAATCGGATCGTCGTGATGTACCTCGACTACGCCGAGGATCAAGCTCGCAAGCGGCGACCACTTTATATGGCAGACTGGCGAAAAAAGCTTGATGCGTTCCTGCAATTCAATGAACGAGAGATTTTGAACAACGCTGGGAATGTGTCGATGGAGGTTGCCAAGCAACTAGCGGAAGCCGAATACGACAAGTTTCACGCGCGACGGCTGACTGACGAAGTAAACGCCGAATTGGATGACGATATCGACGAACTACGCAAGCGACTCCGAGGACCGCAAGATAATCGGGGCGAGAAACCAGCAGAGAAACACGACGAGAAACAAGACGAGAACCCACAAGGGGATACCGAATGAATCAGCACGTCCGAAACATTTCCCAGCGACTGAGTCTGCGCGCTCCACAGACGGAGTCTCTGGAGATCCTTGCCAGAGTTTGCCAGCTCATTGACCTCGACAAGAACGCTGACTTGGCGCAGCAACTCGCTGCGATCAAGTCCACGTTTCCAACAGTACAGGACTTCGAGCGAGATTTTCCGTCCCTCTGCTTTGCGTTGGCCACCGGCGTCGGCAAGACGCGTCTCATGGGGGCGTTTATCGCTTATCTGTATCGAGCCGAAAAGGTCCAGCACTTCTTCGTGCTTGCCCCGAACTTGACGATCTATCGCAAGTTGATCGCCGACTTTACGCCCGGCTCGCCGAAGTACGTCTTTCAAGGGATCCATGAATTCGCAACCAACCCGCCGCAAATCATCACCAGCGACAACTACGAAAGTGGGGTTGGCGTCAGGGCGATTGACGGTTCTGGATTGCTACGCCAAGGTCAATTGTTCGGAGACGCAGCTGTCCACATCAACATCTTCAACATTTCGAAGATCAACTCCGAAGTTCGAGGTGGCAACTCCCCCCGTATCAAACGTCTCAACGAATACATCGGCGATTCGTACTTTGATTACCTTGCGGGACTTGAAGACCTTGTTTTGCTGATGGATGAGTCCCATCGCTATCGGGCATCGGCTGGGATCAAGGCAATTAACGAGCTTAAGCCGATCCTTGGATTGGAGGTCACTGCTACGCCGCAGGTGGAGCGAGGCAGCAAGTCAGAAGCCTTTAAGAATGCCATCTACAGTTACCCGTTAGCTTC
>JBIJCS010000089.1:0-12097 GCA_044344575.1 Pirellula sp.
GTCCATGACGCGCCGTGATTGACGTGCCGCTTTCTCATAAAGCTCTCCCGAATCGCTCTCACTTACCCTCCCATCCCAATAGTCACGTTCCTCTTGCGATAGAATCCCCGCATCGAGCGCCAAATGGAGTCCAGCAATCAATTCCTGAGCTATCGCTGCATTCCCCAAACCCAAGTAATCGAACTTGTGACTCAAATGATCCATCGCTCGCAGTCGCTTGGAAACAAGCTCCTCGTTACGATCGGCAATCGCTTGAACCAATCCCAAGAACAGCAAACCACGGCAGTTCTCATTGAAATATCCGAACATCGACTTTCGACCACGATCGACTACCGGAAGGTACACCAACGTGTCGTCCTCACAAAGTTGCTCGGCGCGACGTAACAACGCTTCGTTTTCCAATACAAACTTTCGTACCAACTCAGGATACAACTTCCAAGCAACCTGCGTGGGTTTGACAACGTCTTGACCAACACCTTCGGTTGCACCTCCCTCATGAACGGGTCGCTCCGGATTCTGAAATTCAGAACCTACAGGCTTATCCGTGTCCGGTAAAGTCATCAAATTGCGGATCTGTCTCTTGAAATACGAGCTTCGCAACTCTGCATTCAGCTCAATCCATGCTTGAGTATCCTTGCTGGATGTCCGCTTTTGCATGAATTGTGTGATCGTGTCTTCCTCTGATAACTGTCCTAAAACAGTGGTGTCGACTTCCCGTTGATATCCTGCAAGGATGCGTTGCGCTTCAAATTCGCCTTGCAGAAACCTAGTCACCCACACCCCGCTAAGGATCAAAGCTATTGCACTGAGCACATACAACAGCCACATCCATGAGGGGGTCGCAACGCGAGATCGCAATCGATTCTGTGCGCCTTCTGTGGTGGCATTCACAATGCTATTTTTCGTTGAACTATTCATTTCCCACCTCCGAAACTTTCTTCGGTTGAACGTCTAAAGTAGCACCTAATTCTCGAGCCACATTCTCCCAGTCACCACGCCATAGTCGACAAGGCACTCCTACATACTCCTGCCCAATCTGAGTCACCTCGCCGTACACATCAGATGGATTCGCGTAACCGTAACTCCCTAGTCGATTCGAAATCGCTCCACGAGCTTCATGCCTTTGTTTGCGATCCTCTAACTTCAGAAGATCCCAAACATCTTGAGTAAAGACTCCCGAAGCACGCCTCATGCGTAACGTCGCCAGAAAAGTCGCAGGCCCACTCCCATATCCTTCACTTGCACCGTAATCGCTGAGCAGATAGCTAGGATACCCGCCGAATTCATACGGAATACCTGCGTTCGACCTAACAGTTACTAGCGTCCTTTCTTGCCTGCCTTGTTCGATATAAGCCGCCGCTAAAGCAACCTTGCGAGCACGATCCCGCATGTCACTCTCTCCAAGCAATCGAACCACTTGCGAGTAAACCAACTCACCCATCCGCTCGCGATTCCCCACATGACGGCATTCATTCAACAACGCAATTTCTAACTCCTCCGCTTGATCGCAAAGGAACAAGAACTCTGTTCCTCGAAGCTCCCGAACTAGCTTTGTGCAGTTCGTAAGCATCGCTTGATACTGTTTGCGCAGCGTCTCACTAGCGGCCATCGAATCAACTGAATCGCCCATCTCTAACGTACCGCGTAACGCAATCAGTTCCGAGACGAGCAACCCAATTCCACCATGACTTTGCAGAGCCCATACATCGGCAGCGCCCCAGCCTGATTGAATCATCTCAGTTCGCGTTTTTCTCCGCAATTCCGCATTCATCGCGTAGAGACTCGGCACATTCAGCGGTGTATCCGAAACTTCGTACATCGGAAGATATCGACGTACATACTCGTCCCCCCACGGCGCAGTTGACTTTGCCAATTCCTCCAGCTCCGTGTACGTCAATCGGGAGATGTTCGGCATACTTGCCAGCTTCTGTAGCCCTGGTAGTAATGGAATCAACATCCCTAGAATCGCAAATGCAGCATGCTTGGCTTTGAACTTCCAATCAAACCGTCGCTCCATCCAATCTTGCATCAACCATGCTGTTGCAGCAAACATGAACGCAAAGGGAATCGGCAGCATCCACCAAGGTGCCTCCATCGGGATCGAAGCAAAGAGACAATAGAACAACATCGCATTCGCACAAACCGTACCGATCACAATCGCAATCACCGGACTGTTTAGCCAATGCGATGTCCATTGCCCCACCGAGTAAACCGCTAATCCAGCAATGAGAAAGAGGGACGCATCAAGTGCCAACGCCCCCGAAGTTTGTATCTCCGCTGGAAACTTGCCTCCCACACGCGCCATGGTCCGCAACAACGTCAACGCCACAATCAACAGAAGGGGAATCCAGTGCCGAGTCACCCACAACCACCGCGGCGAAACACCCCGGTCCGAGTAAAACCTTGCGCGCTCCCGAATGTTGTCCCCTTGATACGAAACAACTCCCAGCCAGCAAATCGCAACCATCACCCCATAGAGCAACACCGGTGCGATTTGCTCCTCAAATCGACTGATACTCCACGAGTAATCCCCTACTAAACTTCTCGGAATTCCTGCCGAAAGCCCCGTGCAAATGGCCGCAAAACTAAAACTCACGATCCACCACCAACGGTTCTGCACCAACGTTTGCCACATCATCCCAGCCAACGGTGATACAACCTCTCGGTTCAATGCAGCAATTCCACGCTCCCTAATCGTTTCAGCATCGGTAACGCGCCCAGAAGAACTCCTCCCCCAAGCGGTCGGAAGCCACGTTACCAACACGCCACCCGAGGATCCCCCCTGCGCATGGAGTTGCCGCTGACTCACCCGCCATCCATCAATCGCAAAGCAAACTGTCCCTACCAACAACAAAACGCGATACGTTCCCGTCTCCATAATGTTGCGATTAAAACTCGACCCATTGTCCACAAAATCGGACAAATAGTACGACAACACCCACACCAACAACGCAGACGGCACCAACATCACCAACGCCACCAACGAGGATTGGAAACGCCAAGCATAAGCAAGACCCCCGAACGCGAGGAATGCAGACACCAGCAAATAGTTCCATAACAACGTGACATCGCTCGCAGAGCCATCCACCCGTGGAGTCAAGTTGGCAAACGGCCAGACACCATGGCAGAACCCCGCAACGATCCAAATCAAGAACGCACAGATCCAAACAAAGATCAATGCGAAAACCATCGCTACGATCTTGTTCCATGCAATCGCGCGAGACGATATCGGCAACGTCTGCAACCATTGCAATGTACGATGCTCCTTCTCATTCCCAACAAGCAATACCCCAATCCCAGTGGCGAAAAAGATCGGGATCGCCACGAACATCATCCAATTTCCACGATCCCAATTCGAAGCAGTAAGCTTGCCTCCGAATGCTTCGAACATTAGCACGAGCACCGTCAACAAAATCCCACCTGCCAAAACCATCGTTATCAATGGCAATGACTGCTTGACTTCCTTCCACAAAAGAGACGGAGTCCAATACTTGTTCGCTGAACCAATCACAGATTCTTCGCCATTGGACGCCGGACCAAACGAACGACCTACTTGCGTTATTTGTTGAGTACTCATGATGGGCCTACCTCCACACTCTTCGACGAACGAATACTCCCCTCGACTACTTGACGCTTGTAAAGACTGTCGCCACGTGTGCAAGCGACAAACAATTCCTCGAGCGAAGCAGGACGGCAATCCGCGCTGAGAACCCCAGAAGCCTTTCGCCAAAAATCAGCCGCCGAATGACCATCGTCTCGAACCACCAACTGCTTTTGACGCCCCTCGGTAATCTCCGCAAGTATCCGCGAAGGCTCAGGAGGATCCTCTAACGCAATCAACGGATCACTCAACGAAACCGTCACCATCGAAATCGAGTCCTTGAGCTCCGCCAATGGACCAACCAAATGCAGCTTGCCCCTATGCATGATCGCTATATCATCCGCCACCCGCTCGATTTCCGAAATCTGATGACTCGACAAAAAAACTGTACGGCCCGTCGCCGCTACCGTGATCATGCTCTCTAAAAACTCACGCCGTACAATCGGATCCAAACCCGATGTCGGCTCATCAAGAATCAAAAGCTCAGGATCGTGCGCCAATGCCAACGACAACGCAACCTTCGATCGCTGACCCTTGCTCAATTGCTTTATCTTGCGACCCACCGGCAATTCATACCGATCGATCATCTCACGGTACCGCTCGGTAAATCCAGATGGAAAGAACGACGCCGTGAACCAACCGATTTCACCAATCGTCATCCAATCGTATAACGCCGGTGCATCGGATACATAACCAACACGCTTACGCAACTCCAACGCTTGATCCCGCCGCGCAGGATCAAAACCCAAGACACGACAATTGCCTGCCGTCGGAACTTGAAAACCCGTCAAAATCCGAATCAAGGTGGTCTTGCCTGCTCCATTCTCACCAAGCAATGCCATCACTGTGCCCGACGGGACTCGCAAGTCCACTCCGTCTAAAGCATCACATCCTCGGAAATGCATTTTCAATCCATCAATTTGGATGACGTCATTCATCGCGAACCTCCCAATAGAAAAGATGGGCAAGGGTAGATTTTTGAAAGTGATTAGTGGCTCAGCAGCGCAAAAACGCAAACCAAGCGATAGCGAACCTGTGCATTACACCGGTTCAGGTGTTGAAACCGCCGACGCAACCGTTGCAACGTTGCCGTCGAGACGATCTAACTGCTCCAACATCAAGCGACGCACTTCTTTCGTGCTCAACCCCCCATGGAGAGCCTCGCCGATGGCAGAACGCAACCGCTCCTCCAACAACGCACGTCGCGCCTGCTGACATACTCCAACCGCATCAGAACAAATCGCTAGCCCACGTCCGCGAAGCGATTCTACAATCCCCTCGGACTGCAAAAACTGAAACGCCTTGGCAACCGTGTTCGGATTAATCGCCAATTGCACACTCAGCGCTCGCACGCTCGGTAACAACTGACCAGGAACCAAAACCCCATCGGCCACCGCGAACTTCACCTGCCGAACGATTTGCTCGTAGATCGCGATCCCATTGTTCGGATCAATCGAGAAAAACATAAACTTAGCCCTCCAAAAAACTAGGACTGGTGTACTAGTTAAGTATTACACTAGTTCGACTGGCGTCAATACGGACATCCACAAAAAATCGAATTTTCACTTCCGAGCGCATTCCCCCCCTACCCTTGACGCCGCAAACTAGTGCATTGGAAAAAGATTCACCCATGACTCGTACGCTATACTTTCAACCAACCGATCGCTCCACATCCTCCCTCGATCCCAAGTCCACCCATGTACTCACCTTCCATTCCCCTTGCACTCCCTCTTGCAATCCTCCTTGCACTCCTTGAAGTCAACACACACTTGCCACCCGCCCTCGCCAACGAAGCCTCCAGCAATCCTGCACCAAAACCCAACTTCGTCGTGATCTTCTGCGATGATCTCGGCTGGGGAGATCTCGGTTGCTTCGGCAACCCCATCCTTCGCACCCCCAACCTCGATCGCATGGCTGCCGAAGGACAACGCTGGACTCAGTTCTACGTCGCCGCACCTGTGTGTACCCCCAGCCGCGCAGCACTGATGACTGGCAGATACCCCATCCGCAATGGAATGACCAGCGCAAAACGAGGTGTTCTCTTCCCCGACTCCGGTGGTGGCCTACCCCTCGAAGAAATCACGCTCGCAGAAATGCTTAAGTCCCAACACTACGCAACAGGCATCGTCGGCAAATGGCACCTGGGGCACCTTCCGCAATACCTACCCAACGCCCAAGGGTTCGACGAGTACTTCGGGATTCCGTACTCGAACGACATGGACAAGATCGCAGGACCTGGCTATCGAGCTGCAATCGTCAAAGATGACAACTACTATCCCGATACAAAAGACTACAACGTTCCGCTACTGCGCGGTACCGAAGTCATCGAACGGCCTGCAGATCAAAATACCATCACCCAACGCTACACCGACGAAGCGATCGCGTTCATCGAAAAGCATCGCTCAGAACCCTTCTTCCTGTACGTGCCGCACTCCATGCCACACATCCCGCTCTTTGTTTCCCCAGCCCACCGAGGACAATCACCCGCTGGACTCTATGGCGATGTCATCGA
This sequence comes from Pirellula sp., assembly GCA_044344575.1. Classification (GTDB taxonomy): domain Bacteria; phylum Planctomycetota; class Planctomycetia; order Pirellulales; family Pirellulaceae; genus JBKCUI01. The sequence continues at coordinate 6,114 of JBIJCS010000089.1, forward strand.
AGAGATCGATCACAGCGTCGGCCGGATCCTCGATACCCTACGCAAACTTCAACTCGATCAAAAAACCTTGGTCGTATTCTCCTCCGATAACGGCCCTTGGCTCTCCTTCGATACCCACGGCGGATCCGCTGGCCCCCTGCGAGGTGGCAAAGGCACAACGTTCGAAGGAGGCCAACGCGTTCCAACCATCTTCTGGTGGCCAGGAACCATCCAACCCGCTGTCCGAACCGAACTCGGCTCAACCCTCGACCTGATGGCAACCTTCGCAAACCTCAGCGGTGCAACACTCCCAAACGACCGCAAACTAGATAGCTACGATCTTTCCAATTCGCTCACTCATGGCGAACCGAGCCCACGCAAGGAAATGTTCTTTTGGACCAACGCAGAATTGCACGCAGTACGCGTCGGACCATGGAAACTCCACGTCAAAATGCGCGAGCCCGTCAACTACGGAAAAGAAGTCATTCCAACCTCACCCGAGCTTTACCACTTGGAAAAAGATGTATCCGAACGCTTCAACGTAGCCGCTAAACATCCGCAAATCGTTTCGCAACTTCTCGAGCAAATCGCCGCACACCAAGCGGACATTGAACCGCACCAAGACATGCTCGCCATCCCTTTGACGACCAAGCAAAAGTAAAGCCGACATCAAATAAAACAAGCCCACCGATTCCGGTAGGCTTGTTCCATATCCGATTGTTGCTCAAAGCGGTTGGTAGGTGTGGTTGGCAGGTCGTGACTACCAAGTAAACTCACCACCGAGGGTAAACCCTTGATACACCACATCTGAACTGTTGTTGATCGTAGGAATCCGAGCGAACCCTGGCAAGAACAACGATGGTGGAGCACTGTTGTAATTATCCGAAGCCAAAGCCACATTGTCGATCCAAAGAACTTGGTACGACGTGCGGACTGCGAAGGAGTGATTCAAACGATAGACCAACTGCGGAGAAAGTTGAGTGATGTAGGCAGTTCGGTTATCCAACACCGACTCGCGAATCTCAGGAATACCAAATGCTGGGAGCGAGTTGGCATAGATCGATGTCTCTTGGTGAGACCGGTTGTTGTAGATACCCGTCTTGAGCTCAATCCCCATCTTGATCCCCGGCAAGAAGTTGTACCACAAATCACCACCAACCTGCCAACCGACCAACGCGTTGCGAGTCGCAACGTTGTAGTCAAAGAACCGCAACCCGTTATTCGCAGCACCGTTGTTGTTCTCTCCCGTAGCAGTGAACCGAGAACCTTCGTCCAAATCCAAGTATCTCACACCGGTCAAGAAACTCCCTTGGAAGTATCCAGCAGGCTCCGACCATCGTCGGCGAATGCTTATCTCCCCGTTGTGTAGCTCACTGCGATAATCAAGAGTATGAACAAACGATCGATCCGAATCATCAAAACCTCCCGGTGGGACGGTCCCGAAGTTACTAATGAAACTATACAAGTTAGCATTTGCACTCCGCGCTTCGGCATATGCATCCGAAGGATCCAAAATTCCAAAGTAACCGAACTCTAAATTCGACCCCGGTCCAACTTGAACATTGATTTGTGCTGCCAAACCAGCTTGCGTCCCATCAGGAGCGACGCTGTCAGTCGTCAATACGTAGTTACCAGAGTTCGCACCGAGCGAAGACACGGCAAAACCACTACCTCCCGAAGTTCGCTGCAAACCAATCCCTTCAAGGGACGCATCGAACCATCTCTGACTCGCTATACCACCCTCCCCATAAGGAATAAACAGAGCAGGGAGTCCTGCGAGCAGCCCACGACAGTTGCCAAATAGTCCGTATGGGTTTCGTCCCCAACGATCCACGTGCGATCCGCCGCAACCCGGGCACGGACCACCACACTCAGGACACGGGGGTGGTGGCATCCCGGGTCCCATCATCCCGGGTCCCATCACCCCAGGATCCATCATACCCGGTCCCATCATACCCGGTCCCATCATGCCAGGTCCCATCATCGCGGGATCCATTGGACCGCCCATCATTGGACCGCCCATCATGGGTTCTCCCATCCCAGGTGCTGGTCCCACCATCGGAACCCCCTCCATCGCCGGGTTCATCGAAGCCGGCAACGGGCCAGCCTGAAATCCCCCAGGTGCAAAACCCTCCAAGGGGATAGCCCCAGAAGGCACAGCGGTCACTGGCGCGTCCTGCACCACGTAACTGACCGGCATCGCAACTTGACCACCAGAAGCAGCAGGTTTGTTCGACCCCCAACTCCCAGGCTTTTGCGCCATTCCCTGTCCGCTCGACCCAGCCAGGGCCATGCTCGCCATCAAAGTAAGTTTCCAGCCTTTGAAGAGCCTCATCGATTTCACTCCAGTGCGATTGCAACCGGTTCCTCCGTCCCCATCCCGTCAATTGGAATGGCAGGAATACCCTATACCTTCCGCTTTATCGGCACTTCCGGTAGCAAACGTTCGACGAAACGGAGTTTTTCTCGCTACAGTCGTCAAAATTGGGATAGCTAGCATCCCCCACCAACCGTCAGACTCCAGCCAGCTACCGCAGATTCTCACAAGCCGGCTACTTTCAACTTTCTCGATTCCCCTCTCGAGCCGTAGGCTCGCCCTACACCCGCTCTTGCTGCTCAAACGCATGCCGATGCCCTCGGTGCATCCATAACCCCAACCCTGGATTACGCACAAAATAATACTCCTCTCCATCGGACGTCCGATGCCAACCATCGGTCAACCCCTCAATCCGATACCGCTCCATCGCCTCTCGCCAATCTCCATACCCATAACAAACTCCCTCAATCTCCTCTCTGCTCAACCCACCAGGACAATACTCGACGTTAAATCGACCATCCGGTGATCCATGTATCAGATGCGCCGCGATCGATAAGTTACGCCCAAGTACCTCATGCGTACGTGTCCTCTCTAATATCTCTTGCGTCGGTCGATACCCGTGCTCTCGAATCAACGCATCTCCCTCGTCATGCTCCCCAAAACGATTCACCCCAGGTGCTACCACCACAATCGTTCCACCATCCGCAACCGCCATCCGCGTCCTGTAAATCGCCTTGTTCCCCACCCATGTCTTCTTGTACTTGGCCGGATCCATCCACACCACCACCTTCTCCGGGGCGCGATCCAACCGAAAACAATTCACTCTCGCTGACAAATCTCCCGCTTGGAAAAAGACCGAATGATCGTCCCCAATAAACAACCCTCGAACCACAGGCCCCGAATGATCAGTCGACTCCACCACCGTCAGCACATACAAAATTGGATACGGTGTCAAAAACATCTCCGCACCACGATTCAAAATACGCCGCAACGGATTATCGCACCGACCCATGATCCGCTCACAACCATACAATGCACTCAAATAGTGACTCTCATCGATCCCCTCATTACCACCCGTTCCCACGAAGACGTTCTTCGTGTAATTAGCCATCCCTATCACCTCGTGCGGGACCACTTGGCCAATCGATAAAATCAAATCGTGCCCCCCCCGCGAAATGATCCGATTGACCTGGGCAGGCCAAGCCTTCTTATAGATGCCCTCCGTCGCCTTCTCCACAAAAGCTTCATCCACCATCCCCAAAGTCTCCACGTCCGTCTTGAAGCGATGCACACGGATCAACTCTCGCGGCAAATCACCAAACATCTTCTGTAACTCGGCTTCCTTCATCGCTTCATGCGTTCCCAACGCCGGCATCACATCGGTCAGGCGATCTCCAAGCAACTGATAAGCAGCCCGCGTAATCGGTCCCGCTTGCGAATCCATCCGCGTATGATCCGGCGGAATCGCTAACACCTTCGATGGCGCCCCTCGCCCATGCGCTTTGCCAAAAGCCTCCATCGAAACCGCTAACCCCCGAAGAAAATCTTCCATCCCAAGGGTATGTGTCGGACTACCTTCCGCAAAATAGATGCCCATATTCCTAGTCCTACTTCCAAGTCCAATTCGTAAAAGCAACCGTGAACTACGCAATCACAACCAACCACTACACCGGTGCAACAATCTCTATCAACTCAATCGCCGGCTCACCGTTGCAATAAATTAACGCAGTCCTGCCATAAGTGATAGCACCCAAAGCACATCCAAACATCCTCGCTAACCCCACGCCAGCCTCCACTCGAAACAAGTCAATACACTCCACCTGACGCAATACGTCATGCTCAATCAACACCCTCCCTAACGGCTTGCACTCCGACAATATCTCTCGCTTCGCCCCCTCAGGCACCATCCCTAAATGCAACCGCACTATCCCATACTGAACAACCCTTTTGCCAAGCTGCGTCGACAACAAGATCTCCCGACAATAATGCAATCCATCCCGATGCGAACGCAAAACGCGCACATCTAACCTGTCCTTATAAAATTCCTCTACCGTCACCGTCATATGCGAAGCATGCGCCAAAAGTCGCTGATAATCCGCCGGCGCATCCTTCGAGTCCACCCGCCAAAATCGAGCTAACTCACCACTATCCGCATAAAACACGGATAACAACGCATCCAAAGAAACAGACGGCACCCCACCCGATGACTCTCCCCGCAATCGATCGCTCATCCGCTCTGTCCCAAACTTTCTTGACGCGTCACTCATCCAAAACCATCGCAAACCAACTAAGTTAACTCAATACGCAGCCCATCGTAAGCCAAAGCGACATGCTCCGGTAGCTCGCGAAAAAATGTCGTATAGTCCAACTCATGCGACAAATGGGTCAAATACGCCTTCTTCGGCCCTAACTCCTCAATCACATCCAAAGCCTCTCCCACCGAAAAATGAGTCGGATGAGGACTCTTTCGCAACGCATCTAACACCAATACATCCAACCCCCGCAATAACTCCTTGCTCGATGACTCAATGAAATTCGTGTCGGTGCAATAAGCCACATTACCGATCCGATATCCAAACACGCGACAATAAGGCCCATGCACCAAAGGAACCGGTGTTAATGTACTACCCAAAATCTCAATCGGACTCTCGTCAATCCGCTGCAGTTGCATCTTGGGCACCGCACCAGGATGCGTCTGCTCCCGATCACTAAACGCATAGTCAAAAATCTTCCGTATCCGCCCCTCAACCACCTCCGTCGCGTAGATCGGTATCGGATGCCCTAACATAAACGGAAACAAACGCACGTCATCCAACCCATGCAAGTGATCTGCGTGCTCATGCGTGTACAACACTCCATGAACCAAACCAATCCCCTCACGCAACAACTGCACCCGTAAATCAGGTGGCGTGTCAATCAACAAATTACCCTGCGGCAAACCCAATATCGCACTCGTTCGCGTCCGCTGATTCCGCGGATGCCCCCCCGTACAAACCGAACAATCACAACCTATACATGGCACTCCCACACTCGTTCCCGTGCCGAGCAAAATCATCGAACCTGTAATGTCGACGGATCGAACCATGAATCTTCTATCGCTTCCTTCGCCCCAATCTACCCCTAAACATACCACTCGACATACGATCGCGACCGACTGTCTAACTTCCGCAAATCATCAACCCGAAATCGACATCCATTCGCATCGACAAAGTGAACCGTCCAAGCACTCACACGACGCACATCCTCCTCCGCATTTAACACAAAACGCGTCCGACCATGATTCGTCTCGACATCCCACTCACAAGGCTCCTGAGTCCCGGATACCCAATGCACCTTCAAAATCTGAGGAACAAACTCCCGCAATTCTAACTCTTGCTCAATCCAAGCCCTCTCCTGTGGTGCTAAGCCATCGAGATTCTTCATGCATACCAACTCCTCACCTTCCTTCGATAAAATCGAAACCCATTCCCTCGGTGCCATCACCGGATACAAAGGAATCACCGAAACCTCCAAATACTCCCGACCCTCTGCATCACGCAATCGCAAATGATTCCACGGATCACGGTCCAAGTGAAAACACCACTCTCCATTCGCACCCCGCAAATGAACCGTCCTAGCAAACTCCGCACCAACCCCCAAACTTGTACTACTCATGGTGCCTCCTCAGGCTTGCCGTGTTCTCCGCGAG
>JBIJCS010000584.1:0-2991 GCA_044344575.1 Pirellula sp.
CCGACGAGAATAAGGTAGTCATTGTTGCATCTCCCAGCCCTTAACTTTTAACTCATTGCTCCAATAGGTCCCCCGATCATGCGCACTTCCTTATCGAATCGGCGAAACCTGGTTCGCCACCTCTGTACAGCTCTACTTTGCGTCAATGGCTATGCAGCACTCCTGACCAGTTCTCCGCTGTCACAACATGCCTATGGACAAAGCGAAACGGTCGACAATGAAATCGTATCCAAGATCAAGCAGGAGGGGATGGATCGCTCGAAGGTAATGGAAACCATCAGCTACCTAACCGATGTCTATGGTCCTCGTCTGACCGGTGCCCCTGAAACAAGGATCGCTGGCGAATGGGCGCAAAAGAAAATGGAAGAGTGGGGACTAGCAAATGCGCACCTGGAACCTTGGGGACCCTTCGGGCGTGGCTGGTCATTGCAAAACTATCGAGCGAATGTCACCGCTCCAAACTTCTTTTCTCTGATCGCGTACCCGAAAGCTTGGACCCCCAGCACCCCTACCACAGTCAAAGGGGAACCGATTTATCTTGATGCGAACACACCAGAGGAGTTGGAGAAATACCGAGGAAAACTCGGACGCGCGATCGTCTTGATCAGCCCTCCCCGAGATGTAAAGCCTTGGTTCGAAGCACCAGGAACTCGGCAAACCGATTCGGAACTTTTGAATCTTGCAAATGCCGAAGTAGGGGGATCGCGACGCCGACGTCCACCCGGAGCAGAACCTTCGAATGGAGCGACGGGAACAACTCCAAACAATAACGTGATTCCACCACCGAGCGCGAACCAAGGAGCAGGCAATCCCCCTGCGAATCGCAGCAACGAACAACGCGGCAACGAACAACGCAGCAACGATCCTCGTGGTGGTGCAACCAATCTGACGACCGATAAATGGCAACTCGCCTATGATGAAGGAGCCGCAGTCGTCCTAGAAGCTGGTCGAGGAGATGGCGGAACAGTCTTCGTCGCGTCAGCTACCATGCCGCGCCGGGCCGATGCGGGACGCGATCTACGCAGCCCCGGTGAAGGTGGCCCCATGTCTCGCGGTCCACGACCTTGGACGGTCGAATCTCCCGCGATCCTACCGCAAATGGTCGTCGCCGCAGAACACTACAACCGTCTAGTGCGCATGATCCAAAAGGGAGTTAAACCCCAACTCGAAATCGATATTGAATCCACGTACCACGACGGTGATGTCAATAGCTTTAACATCATCGCTGAAATCCCAGGAACCGATCTCAAGGATGAAATCGTCATGATCGGTGCACACTTTGACTCTTGGCATTCCGGTACAGGAGCCACCGACAACGCAATCGGTTGCGGAGTCGTCATGGAAGCGATGCGAATCCTAAAAGCCATCGGTGCCACACCACGCCGCACGATCCGTGTGGCTTTGTGGACCGGGGAAGAACAAGGCTTGCTCGGCTCACGCGCCTACGTCACAGAACACTTCGGAACATTGCAAACCACCCCTCGCGAACGCAATGCAGAAGGAGGTGAAGAACGCCGACCAAGTTCCGTGATTGAATTCACGCCTGAATACGAAAAGTTCTCTACCTACTTCAATCTCGATAACGGAGCCGGAAAAATCCGTGGTATTTACTTGCAAGGGAACGAAGGTGCTCGCGGAATCTTCCGTAGCTGGCTCGCTCCCTTCTCCGAATACGGTGCTTCCACGGTCACCGCTGCAAACACTGGAGGGACGGATCACCAGTCGTTCACAGGTATCGGATTACCTGGATTCCAATTCATCCAAGACCCCATTGAATACGACACGCGTACGCACCACTCCAGCATGGATGTGTTCGAACGACTCATCGAAGACGATGCCAAACAAGCTTCGATTATCATGGCGACCTTTGCCTACCAAGCAGCAATGCGAGATGAAAAAATTCCTCGCCGTGCCTTGGAAGGAAATCCAACCATGCAACCCAAAGCAACGGCGAGCAAGTAATTGATTTATTCCGAATCAATCCAAGCCGCGAATTCAATTTGACGATGCTCTTACCCCGCGTTTGGCAAGACGCGGGGTCAAGCAAGCGAGAGTAGCAAGTCTGTCGATTTGACGGTATTGGGCTCAGGGTGCGAAGCCTACGGCAGCCAAAAGTACTGACTTGAGGATGCGGATGAGGTACCATAGAACACTATGGCAGATAAACGACTCAAACCGACTACTTTCGATTACGCACTCGCAGCCCTCTCCCCAATCTTGATCATTCTCATGATTGGGTCGCTCGTCTTTTTCTTTGTTCTTACCTTGTATCGCGGGGAATTCCCTGCACGCTTAATGTGGCTCTTTGGACTCTTCACGATGGCCTCCGTGCTCATCACGCGTATTGCCATCGAACAATCTCGCGTGCAGTCCTTTACATACCTAGCCCTTCTCAGCGCTGCGACCCTCTTTGTAGCACCCCCTTATTTTGTGCTCGAAGGTTGGCTTGCGCCACTCCGCTACCCCATCCTGATCGCTCTCCTCGCGCTAATCGTTTTCCTCGCAGATCGCATTACGATGGATACTACCAGTGTTGATAACGCTTCCGATTCGCACGGGGATGGTTTACTGCAGTCGCTAGGGATCTTTCGTCGCTCCGGAACCTATTCTCCAACCGTCGACTCGAACCGAAAACACAACCCAGGTGTTTGGGTTCTATACTTCGCTCTCCTCGCCCTGCCTCTCTTCGGCCTCGGGCAGTTCTTCCTGCCAACCCCATCCTCCCAACGCTTCGCTCTCGGTTGCCTGATCGTCTACCTAGTTTCTGCCCTAAGCTTGTTAGTCGTCATCTCTTTGTTGTCCATTCGACAATACGTGCGGCAACGCGATGTGGAAATGCCCGATGAAATGCCCTTTGTCTGGCTCGCTTCCGGGATCGGATCAGTGCTCGGACTCGTTCTGCTCATGGCTTTACTTCCGTTACCCATGATGGACGCAAACCGCTGGCAACCCCCTTTTCGTATCACCAGTCGCAACGATACGCTCGCCAGC
>JBIJCS010000535.1:0-3409 GCA_044344575.1 Pirellula sp.
GGAGTTATTGGAGAATTTTGCGGTGTCGAGTTATCTGCTTGCGCAGGTAAACCATTTGTTGGGACACGAGGAGAAGTGTTTGGTTGGGGTTGAGGATGCTTTAGCGAAATTTCGCAAGCTTGTGACCTTGGTTCCGGAGAGGGCAGAGTATCGCTTTGATGTTTTTCATTGTTTCCTTTTGCGGTTTTACTCGCAGGAATCGCAACATAGCGCATTGTCGAGTTCGACACTTCGATCTGCATCGCTTGCGATTGAATCTTTGTTGGAGGACTATCCGGACAACAAGGATTATCTCGATGCGGGATTGTTTGTGCGCACGAAGCTCCATGAGTATGGAGAAGGGGACGGCGAGTGGGATTGGTTGGCAACTTACCGATCGGCTTGCGAACTCAAGTCGTTGGAGCCGAGTCCTTGTTTACGTTGGAAGCATGCGGGGACTGCTGCGAGGGGGCTAACGCGATGGCATAGTGTTCGCGGTGATCGATGGAAGAGTGAAGAGTGGCTAGAGATTGCAAAAATGGAGACTTTGGATTTCTTGAAGCGTCCGGATGTATTGCCGGAGGATCGTCAGGAGTGGATGTCCTGTTTAGCTTTTGAGAGCGCGATTGCCTTTTTGAGTAACGACGTGGGGCGAAGTCTGCGATGTAGGAGGGAATGGTATCGCGAGGCGCGGGAGCTTTGTCGGGTTTATCCAGATCGTCCACAGTTCACGAGTCTTGAGCGTTCAGCCCCTATTTACTTTTATTTTTTGTGTGGATTTGGAGTATCTGAGACAGCTGTTATGGGCGAATACAGTCCTGATTACTTGGATCCTTTGTGCGTCAGTGAGGAGATTGAGTTCAGGCTGTAGTGGGAGAGCGTCGACGGTTTGACGGGGGTGGTGGGTGATTAGGAGTTGTTTTGTAGGAGTCGTTGAGCGGCGAGTTTTGCGCCGCGAATGCATTGCGGGATACCGACCCCGTCGTAGGCATTTCCGGTGAGTGCGAGGCCATGGACTTGGGATTCGAGAGAGCGGATGCGGAGGACTTTTTGGGTATGTCCGACGGCGTATTGGGGCATCGCACGGTTCCATCTTACGAGGTGTTGGAAGGAGGGAGTGGTGGAGGGGCCGAAGAGTTCGCGGACTTCTTGTTTTGCGATTTCGATCAGTTGATTATCGTTGAGTTCGAGGAGATCAGGGCGTAGTGATCCGCCCATAAAGACGCGCATCAGAACGGTATCTTTGGGGCAGCGGCCGGCGTATTTTTCGCTGGAGAGGCTGATGGCAAGTGCGTTGCGTTTTTCGATGGCTGGAGCGATGGAGCCGAAGCACAGTGCGTGGGGTTGTATTTCGTCTTTTCGGATGGCGAGGACAGCGATTGCGGAGGAAGCGTATTGGATGGAGTCGAGTTCTGAGGCAAGTTGGGTGGCTTGGGGTGTGGCGAGTGAGCGAATGAGGGTGGCGGCGGCGTAGCTAGGGAGAGCCAGGCAGACTTGATCGTAGGGTTGTTGGTTGAGGAGCCAGGTGTGGTTTTGGGAGTATTGGAGGGAGTGAATGGGGTGGTTGAGGAGTAGTTTTCGGTTTGTAGATGCGGGGTTGTTGAAGGGTGAGGCGAGTTGTTGTAGCCACCATTGCATACCGCGTTTGGGGGCGAGGAATTGGTCGTACCGGGCGCCGGAGGCTTCGCGCGCTGATCGGGCTTCGGCGTTTTGTGTACGTTTTTTTGCAAAGGCAGCACGGATAAGGCCGCCGTGTTCTTTTTCCATGCGAAGAAACTGCGGCATGGCGGCTTGCATGCTCAGTTGGTCGGCTTTTGCGGTGAAGATACCGCCGACGATGGGTTCGACGAGTCGTTCGAAGCATTCGCGACCGAGTCGGCGGATAGCGAAGGATTGGACGCTTTCGTCGTCGTTGCTGGTACGAGGAGGGATGAAGTATTCTTTGAGGACACGAAGTTTTCCGGCGGGGCTGAGGATAGGAGTGGCGAGGATTGCGCCCATGCGAGTTGGTTGCATGAGGGAGAATCCGTTTGGGATGGGGACCAATTTTCCTTTGCGGACGACTTGGGCGATGCGAAAGTTTTTTTCGGGTGTGATGAATTCGGGTTCGAGATTCATTTCGCGAACGAGATCGAGGGCGTCGGGTAGAAGCGTCGCGAAGTTATCGGCGCCACATTCGACGAGAAGATCGTTGCGAGGGTGGAGGGTATCGATGACGCCACCGATGCGGTCAGAAGCGTCGAAGAGGTGGATCGAGTTTTCTGGGGAGCGGGATTGCAGGAACCAGGCGGTAGCGAGACCGCTGATCCCGGCACCGACTACAGCGATACGGGGTAGGGGTGACCGGGACATAGTAAACCGAGGTGGAGTCAAGAAGTGTCGCTGGTGGGAGTCGAACCCACACGACCTGATAAAGGGTCCTTGGATTTTAAGTCCAATGCGTCTGCCATTTCGCCACAGCGACATGCGTCCGGGGAAGCTAAGGTTTCCTCGGAAGTGGAGAGGGACAGTGTAGCGGATGGAGAGGGTTTCGGGAAATCCAAATTAGGGGGGGGAAGGGAAATCAACGTTGGTTTTTCCGTCGGAACAGTTACAATTGTTCTCGCAAGTCGGGTGGTTCGCGAGGATTGCCGACGCTAGTCCAGAGCGAAGAAGACTTTGGCTACCCTCCAACCAGCAGAATCCCTGTATGTATCGAGCTATCTTGGCGGCTTGGGTGATTGTTTCGGGCTTTCGAATTGGTTTTAGCCGATTGTGGTCGGTGTTTGGGTTGGGAGTTTTGCAGGTATTTTCGTTTGGATTGATGGGGGTATGGGGTCAGGAGTTGGATCCGCAGAAGGTCGATTTTTTCGAAGCGAAAATACGTCCTGTGTTGGTGGAGAAGTGTTACGAGTGTCACAGTGGTGAGACACCGGCGGGAGAGTTGGGAGGTAAGTTGCGGGTTGACAGTGCGGCGGGGTTGTTGCGTGGCGGTACGATGGGTAGGGCGTTGGAGGTTGGGAAGTCGGGTGCAAGTTTATTGATACGGGTGATGGAGTACACCGATTCGAGTTTGCAGATGCCTCCGGATGGGAAGTTATCCGAGGAGACGATAGCGGATTTTCGTCGATGGGTTGATGAGGGTGCAGTGGATCCGAGGGAGGAGAAGGGTGGGGAGACGGTGGATCCGTCGATGGAGATAGCGAGGCAGACGCAGCAGCATTGGGCTTATCGTCCGTTGGTTGAGCCACCGGTACTTCTAGGGGTGTCGGGAGTGGCCGACAGCGATGACTTGGTCGATCGTAGCATAGGTCAGAAGTTGCACGAGAGGGGGTTAGGATTTTCACCGGAGTCGGATCGGCGAACGTTGGTACGGCGGTTGTATTATGACTTGTTAGGATTGGTACCGACGTATGAGGAGATCAAGCAGGTTGAGGGGGATGGTGGATCG
>JBIJCS010000536.1:0-3406 GCA_044344575.1 Pirellula sp.
CGTATTTGAGTACCGTCGACCACATCCTTAAGAAGCACAAACGAGAAGGTGTCCGGATCGTCCGTTTGGATCCCAGTAAATGCGATATCCCCCGCCGTCAACGTTGTCACTGGATTGACCGTAAGCGTCGTGTCATCTAGAACCGGAGGTACCAAAGCGTTGTTCGCAAGATCCAAAATCGTGGCACCCTCGGGGATTCGCAATTGCAACGACCCGGCAGACGTCGGTGTTACCAACACCGTAACCACCCCCGGTGAGGGCGCAAGGATGGCACCTATCGAGATCGACGCAGTCCCCGCATTGTCAAAATCTGTCGCGTTGACCGTTGATAGCAGAACATCTTCACTGAAGGTGATGGTGTACAAGATACTGAAATTCGCATTGATCGCTGCACCAGAGCGATCGTCCGCAATCGATACAACCGTCGGCGGAGTGACGTCTGGTTCATTCACGGTCAACGTGTCATTATCCACCACCGGTACCGCTAACAAATTCCCAGCTACGTCGCGTACCTCAGAGCCTTCTTTGATTCGAAATGCTAACGTCCCGGAAGTTGTCGCAGTGACTTGCACTGTAAACACCCCAGCCGACGTTTCGTTGATTGCACCAAAGACAACCGACGAAGTCCCCGCATTGTCGAAATCGTCTACCGATACCGTCGCTGCGTCGATGTCCTCGCTAAAGACGATCGTGTAAGTCAACGGGACATTCGTAAGCACCACATTATCAGCATCACCGTCGTCAATCGAAATCACCGTCGGTGGCGTGGTGTCCGCTACGGTTGTGAAATTCCATGTATCCTTGTTGCTGATCCCTGCATAAAAGTTGTTTGATACATCCGAAAATGCAGTTGCTGGAATCTCGATGTAATAGCCGATACTATTCGCTAAATCGGATGCGGGATTGATCGTTACTTGACTCCCAGAAACCGTCACTAAACCAGATGTCACATCAATCGTTTGAACTACCGAGTCATCCAAAGTCCGCTTGATAAGAACATTTCCGGTACCCTTGATAATCTCTTCGTTAAACACAAGGACCAAATCTGTAGAAATCGCCACGTCGGTTGCATTATCCGCCGGGCTCAGCGATGTTACCGTCGGAGGGGTTGTATCCCCCAGTGAAACCGTTTCGAAGTTCCAGGTGGTCGCATCAGTAAAGCCCGAGAAAAAATTGCCCGCGACATCGCGTATCGCCGTCCCGGGGATCTGGACGTAATAGCCGATGCCATTCTCCAAATCCGATGGCGGATCAATGGTTAATGTTGCCCCAGAAACGCTCACCGCACTGCCCGCAACATCCAAGGTGAAAGCAGTCGAGTTGTCACTCGACCGCTTGATCAAAATATCGCCCGTCCCCTTGGCAATCGTCTCATTAAAGGTCGCTACAAGGTTTGTTCCGATCGCTACTCCCGTGGCATCATCAACCGGCGAAAGAGAGGTAAGAGTCGGTGGAACTACGTCCGGCGATACCGGTGAGAAATCAACGCCACGGAAAACATAATTCGCACCCGCAAGCGCCACGGTCGTCGCCGATGTCGGCGTGGATCCAGAATCGACAATCGAAAGAAGTCGATTGTTCGAGGATTCCGAAGCCGATGTTGCGTACAACGTTGCCACGCCGTTCTCGTATTTTCCGGTCAAACCGCGCATGCCCGCGAAGCCTGCCCCTGCCGTAGAACTCAACGTGTTCGAAGCGTTGACCAACAACGCCCAGCTTTGGCTCCATGCACCAGCACTCAACATCCACTTCTGGAGCCCACCCCCAGCACTCGTTCGATCGTCCGCGATATAAGCTAAATCCACGGCTCCGTTGCTATCGGTATCGAAAAGCACAAAACCATAAGGACTCGCACCGGCACCCATGCTGATCAAACTCGTTGCCGTTTGAGAAGAACTCGTCGGTAACCCAGAACCAATCGCAAGAATCCCAGGCGTTCCTGACCCGGTGGAAACATAAAGCTGATTGTTGTAAATCTCCAAGTTGCGAGTGTTCGTCGCCGTCGTGTTCAACTGGGTAAAACTAGTCCCGTCGAAGTACCATACGCCACCCGTATTCGGCGCTCCCGACGAAGTTCCCGAAGCGTAGAAAGTGTTGTTCCCCGTTGCAATCATGCTACGGAAGTTGTTTCCGGAGAAGGGCGAAGGAGGCGTGCCCGTCGCGCCACCCGTAGGAAACAACGTGCGCGAAGCTATGGAGGAATCCACCGAAACAACCGTCCCCACCTTCGTATTCAGCCCTCCGACCGAAGCGGTCCCCGCAGCAGAGTTGTAGCCAGGTACGGCCAAAACCCCATTGTAAGAATTCAGATATCCATTCGACGTCGCACTCCCCGAGTCCGTCACCAAATTGGTCCCAGTGAACTCTAACGTTTGTACGGCACCTCCCCCCGTCGACAAATATTCTTGCACCGCCACCGGAAAAGCAGCAGACCCAAGCGTGGCTCCATTTCCAATCCGTTCAACCAACAAATTCCCAGCAACAAATGCGGCAAATACCTCTCGCGATTCCAATGCTTCTAACAGTAACCTCCGCTTCGAGATGATCTCTCGCGACCGAAGAACCTTACGCAATTTGACAGACCTATCGAGACCCAGCCATCGCTTCATCGACATCGTTCCGCTCCTGAAAAAATTGCTTGCATATCCCGAGAAACCCGAGCTATTGTTGCAATCGGAAAAGCCGTCACATAACTGCTTATCAAACCTCTCCGACCTATTGCTATTGGTATAACAAATTTGCTAATGCTAAGTGTCAACGCACCGCTGTAAAACCGTGAAGAATGAGTGAATTTCCCCACGTTCGTCTGACTACAACGCAACAACAAGCACCACCCCCTTCGGAGGGGTCAATAAGAGATCTACCAATAGTGGATTTGGAAAATTGATCGAAATTCGGCTCAAGATTGAACGCAAAACCACGAATCCGAAAGAACTAGTTCTGAACGCTCGAGAAGGTAAGGTGCCGCGTACGCTAGATGTCTGCATCTCATGGGCTAACCAGCTTGTTGAGCCAACGCACATCCAGCGAAATCCCCCAAGGATTCCCAGTTTAACACACTAACTCTCGAAACCTTTAGGTTTACGAAGGGTTTGCAAAGGGGCTCGGCATGCCCCTGGAACCATAGCAAAATAGTTATTTGCTATCAAAACCGCACCTTTTGAAGTCGAACTGGTCAAACCTTTCGACATATCCGAGCACAAGAACTGGGAATTTGTTGACCTTGAACTACAGTCAGTTGCCTAATCCAATCCGGTGGTCCTGCAAAATGCTTTTCAGCAAACGAAATCGTATGCATCGAGCAACTTCTAAGTCGTCCGCACCGCTTTACCGGCGGTTCTGCTGGGCTTTGACCCTTTCCCTAACCTTCTCAGGCACCGTCCTCGCTGAGGGGAATCCAGACATC
>JBIJCS010000090.1:0-11955 GCA_044344575.1 Pirellula sp.
AAACGACCCCTACCGAATGCAGACGCTCTAAGGCTTGGTCTCGCATTTGGAAGCGGATTCCTTCGAGAATCTTCTGCGCGACGATTGCACGTTGCGTGTTCCTTTGTTCGGCGACTCGCTGCAAGCATGCGTAAGCTTGTTTGCCTTGGACGCTCAGTGCATCCTGGCCGATGAATCCGAGGAAATGCAGCAAAGAAGCGGACGTATTGCTGGCTGGATCCTCAATGATTGAGATGATCTCGGGTAGGACTCGGGCAAGATCGCGGCTCAGGCGATTTTGAGCCGCTTCGCGTTCGGCATACGAATCGCTGTCGAGGTCCCGAATCCTAGCGACTAACTCCTCGCGGGAAATCTCCCCTTCTTGCGAAATTTCAGAGGAAGTCCCTGCGGTGACTCCTGCCGGAGGGTTGGGCGGAAGGCTTGGTTCCTGAGCCCAGGAACTTGCGGATGGCGTACCGTAAGGTGAGAACAATGCGCAGCCTATACTCAACACCAGGGATCGCGATATCCTGAGCTTGGCAGATCGATTGGCTTGGTCGCGATGCATGGAACTATTTCGACAAAAGGAAGTGGTGACAAAGTATTGTGACACACCGTACGATTTGTAGTATAGCCTAAGTTCACCGGTGGCTGAAATCACCTAGATTACCAATTTCGCATTTCCAAAATCCACTCGAAAGGGAGCCATGAGAACGATTTTTGCAACAGGACTGAGGACAGGAACCTCAGCCAAGACCAATAGTACTAGCTGCGTTGCTCCTGTGCGCCACGCTGCGACGCAGGTCGTGGCATCTGCGCGAAAGGCCCGGGGCTTATTGGGAATGGCTTTCGTCTCTCTGGGGCTGCTGTACAGTTCCTCTGTGTCCTTAGGGTTTCAAACGCAAGACGCCGCTGGAGGGACGCCGCCGAGCGCGGTTTCTCCGGCGAAGTGGTGGAAGGGGAACTTGCACACCCATTCCCTTTGGAGTGACGGTAACGATTTCCCTGAGATGATTTCCGATTGGTATCGGCAGAAAGGGTATCACTTTTTGGCCATCTCCGATCACAACGTGATGCAATCCGGGCAGAAGTGGATGGACGTGGAAAAAGTACAAGAACGCAGCCACGGCCAAGCACTCGACAAATACTTGGCCCGTTTTGGTAAGTCGTGGGTGGAAACGCGAGGTGAGCCTGGGACCAAGGAATACCGAGTGAGACTCAAGCCATTTGATGAGTACCGTTATCTGCTAGAACGGCATGATGAATTTATTCTCATCCCTGCCGAGGAGATCACGGATAGTGCAGAGGGACATCCCGTCCATATGAATGCGACCAATCTGGATGAAGTCATCAAGCCTCTTGGAGGCAAAACGGTGCGCGAGGCGATGGAGAATAATTTGCGTGCTGTACTCGAGCAGGAGAAAGCCAAGGGACGCGAGATACTACCCCATTTGAATCACCCAAACTTCAAGTATGGAATCACCTTCGAAGACCTAGCTGCAGTGATGGCTGAGCGGTTCTTTGAAGTCTACAACGGGCATCCCGGAGTGAATCACCTAGGCAATGCACAGAATCCCGGTATCGAACGGATGTGGGATTTGGCGAATCACTTGCGAGTGAACAAACTTGGAGGATCCGTCCTATTCGGAGTTGGAACCGACGACAGCCATGAATATCACGGCAAGGAAGGAAGTCGCCCCGGTCGTGGCTGGGTAATGGTGCGTTCGGAGTTTCTGACCCCCGAGCATTTGATCCGTGCGATGAAAGCTGGTGATTTTTACGCATCAAGTGGCGTTAGCTTGAAGGATGTTCGCTGGGATCCGGAGACGAAGTCCCTTTCTGTCGAAATTGAACCTCAGGAAGGCGTGACCTATTGGACGGAGTATTTGGTCACCGATGCGGATGGAGAACCGGAGGATATCGGGCGGGTCGGGCAAGCGACTCAGGAGTTAAGCAGCTCATATCGACTCAAACCAGGGGAGACGATCGTTCGGGCTGTAATCACTTCTAGCCTTCCCCCTGAAGATCCCGTTTGGAAGGAGCAAAAACAGCAGGCTTGGACGCAGCCATTTACGCATGCAGATTAATCTCTTGGGATTTGGCGAAGTAATTCCGTTTAGAAACTCGCGCTTGGCGGTAGGAACATCGGGTTCACCGCCTTGTGATCGGCTGTGGACTACGAGTGGAGTTCAACTGGGTTGCAATAGTGGAATACCACTTGTTGGCCAAGAACGAATGCGTTCGATTCATCCAAGGGGCGTACCGCCGTCACACGTTGAGTGCCTGCAACGAATTCTAGAAATACCGAGCTTTCGATGTCTCGTTTGGAGGTGAGAATACCATGGGCTTGTACTACCTTGCTAGTAGGATCCCAATGCAATCCCTCTGATACGATCGATGCTTGCGAACCGAGAGTCGAAGGACACCTGCCCGGGATCCATTGGCGGGGACGCATTCCAAGGATGGGTGGAAGGTTGAACCACTGGATGCTTGGGCGATCAAAGCGTTCTGCTACCGTTCGGTTACTGGGGTGTGCGAAGAGTTCCAGTGGCGTCCCCGACTGCAAAACATTGCCTTGATCCAGAATGCTGATTCGGTCGGAGAACTCAAAAGCCTCTTGTGAATCGTGGGTGACCAAAATACAAGTCATGGAATTCTCACGAATCCAACGTTGGAGAAGTGCGTGGAGTGGGCGTTTCAAAGATTCTTGCAGGTGAGCGAGCGGTTCATCGAGTAGAAGGATCGGGCGTGCGGTAAGAAGTGCCCGTAGAATTGCCAAGCGTTGTCGTTGCCCTCCCGATAGATCTCCTGCACGCTGTGGGAGTAGGTTTTCAAGTTCGAACGCGTTGACCAATGGATGTTCGGTTGCATGGCGGGCAGTGCGTGAGGTGGGTGGAGCAAGGGAATAAGCGAGCTGCAGATTATCGGCAACGCTCAAGTGATCATAAGTCGTCGCGGATTGGTTTACGTAGGCGATATTGCGCAAATGCGGCGGCGTTCGCGTCGCGTCTACTCCCATGAGTTCAATGGTTCCTCGGGTTGGACAAGCCAGTCCGGCGATGAGCCGAAGCAGAGACGATTTCCCTGAGCCACTGGGCCCCAGAAGTGTATGCAACTCCCCTCGCTGGACCTCCAACTCGATGGCATCCAGAACAACGAAGCCGTCGATGCGGTAACCTAAATCGATGCAACGGATCGCGGGTTGCGACTCGGCACTGGCTGTGGTCATCTTGGATTAAGGGGTTTGACGCTGTAACCAAGTCATGACGACCGCCGCGACTTTGGTGATTGAATCTCCAGAGCACTTGTCCGGCGTGTCGGCCATCGTGTGCCAGTAACTTCGGGAACGGGAGGCGACGGTAGGATAATCGAAGTCGATGATGTCGATCGTGGGAATATGAGCAATCTCGTTTAGAGGCAAGTGATCGTCGCGGATCGAATGCAGCACGCGTGGGTTGAATTCACGGATGCCCAGTTCTTTTGCTACCCCCCAGACGTCCTTGGCGATTTCAGGAGCATATCTAAAACTGACTTCGTCCCAGCAAAGTTGCAAGTCCTTGTCGCCGACCATGTCCATCAAAATACCAGCTACATAATTCGATGCGGACGGTTCTGCTGCGACCTGCTGAGCGAAGTACGTTGAACCGACAAAGTAATCACCTCGGCTCGATAGACTGTCGGCCCCATAGACCAGTTCTTCTGCATCGAAAAATACAAAGTCCACCCCAACCTTCAGCTCAAGCTTAGGCATCGCATGGCCAAGTTCCATGAGAAGGGCTGTGCTGCTACCACCGTCATTAGCACCGACAAATAAGCCTTGTGGGTACTTCGGATCACGATCTGGAAAAGGGCGGGTGTCGTAGTGCGAGCACAATAAAACGCGACTTTTTAATTCCGGCTGCCATCGAACGATCAAGTTCTTGACTTCGACCGCTTCACCCGTCAGCGGATGCTTGTGGGTAAAGCTCTGCCAGATGATGGAGCCACCAAGCTTCTCGAAATGCTGTTCCAAGAGTTTTTGCTGTTGGGCCATTCCCGGCGTGCCGGTCGTTCGCGACCCGATCTTGCACAACTGTTCCAAGTAGCCCATCGCACGTTTTGAATCGAGAGGTGCTGGCGGTTTCCAGCCCCGGGCTGCTTCCGGTCCGTTGGCTGGCGAAGCCCCGGTGGCACTTTCGGTAGGTTGTGGAGTGCAACCGAGGAGTGTTAGGAAAGCAAGGACTGCCATGTGGTAGGGAACGCGGTGGAGAAACGGTCGATAGAACCGTTGTTTCGAAGAGAATGCCTGGAACGACACGTTAAGAATCCGTTCGCGAGGAGATGGGCAACACTGTCCACAGTTGGTCAAAGTGTAATCAATCAAAAAGTAGAACAGGAAAAAGCGGCATCCTGCCGCGAGCACGATCCTTCAGCCCGCATTGTTTGAGCTGCGCATAGCCGTGTCAATCAGGGGTAAGGGGCTATCAAGGAGACGCCGAAGAAATCGATCGAAGTTTTTTTAGTGGGATTGCTTTTGGCACGCATCTTGCATTTTATTTTTTTCGATCAAAAAAAGGTGCTGCCACATTGACAGGTGTCTGTCGAGCACCCCGCGATCGCAACATTTTCGTGATAGGGGTTTTCACATGGCTCAGTTTCCTTTCCACATTCGTCGTTTCCCTTCTGCGCTCCAAGACATTGCGAACGAAATGGAAAACATCTTCGAACAAGTCTTGAACAAAGGTGCACAAAGCGGAACAGCTCCGAATGCATCGAGCAACGGTTGTTCCACCGACCAGTGCTGCGGAGGTGCGGCTTGCGAGCCCGCGTCCGTCGCCACATACACTCCTGCATTGGATGTCATCGAGGATGACCTCGGTTTTGATTTGCTCCTCGACCTGCCTGGGGTCTCCCTGGAGAACGTCAAGCTAGAATTGCTTGAGGATAAACTACACGTCACTGGTACCAAGACGTCGCGGGTACTCGCTCAAGGGGCTGTCTTGCATCGCAACGAACGAACCGATGGCGTTTTTTCGCGTTCGGTAAAGATGCCCAAGCAAGTGGATACCGAGCGGATCGAGGCAACCTTTAAAGACGGTGTTTTGCATGTGCGGGTTCCGAAATTGGCCAAGCCCACATCGCGAACCATCGAGGTTCGCACGGCTTAATTCTCTACGTTGACGACTCACAGAGTCTGACTAGAAATGCACCACGAAGACTTAGACGGTCCTCAAGACTGTCTGAAACTTCGGAGGTGCATTTTTCATTTGCAGCGGCAGAAGGTGCGAGCTTTTGCTTTTCGATGTTCACTTTTTGGATAACGCAAGATGCAAATCCATCAATACATCCCGTTCGTCTCGCGAGACGCGATCACCTAGGCCAAGGAATCCACCAGAGGCTGAAGCTATCTTTCTGGCACGTTCAATGGTTGCCGTTCGAAGGGCCGCCAACGATTCTTCGTCGAGTTCTTCGCTCAACGCATGCGCGTAATCGGACCAAGTCTCAATCATGCGTTCGCTCGGTCGCTCGTCGAGCCAGCGGCTGAGCAATCGGTACGCGGGGGTACCATAAGCGATCCCATCCTCGTCGGCTGCTTTGAGAAGGGAGTGGAATTCTCCTTCTGCCATTTTGGTATCTGCCCAAGCCAAACGAACCAAGGGCAGAAGCATGAAAGCGGTCATGGCAGGTGCGGTGATCCCAAGTTTTTCAAGTTTGTCGAGGATGGCAGGGTTCTCGATCTTCGCTGCCCGCCGCAGTTCTTCACGGGCAATTTGCTCCTTCGATTCGGACTGCTCGTCGAGAAAATCGAGAAGCTCTTGATCGCGATCAAGAATCGACCCCTTGTCCAAAAAGAACGCGTCGTGAAGGGCTTGGCGTCGTCGGTCGATCGAGTCACTCATTGACGGGTTCCTCAGTTGGGTTCAAAGGTGTTTCGGTTGGAGTCGAAGTTCCAGTGTGCGTTTCGCCGGTTATCATTTCGCCAGTGCTTGTATCGTCCGTGGCCCCGAGATTCCAGGACTTGGGTGCATAGCGGATCCAGAGTCCTGCGAGAATCATCAACCCACCGACCCAGGTCCACCAGCTCGGTGGCTGATAGTCTGGTTCTCCGCTGCGTGCGATATGTACCCATAATGGGAGCATCACCGGTTCTAGTAGTGTAATCAAGCTTGCGATGTGGCTGGGAGTACTGCGCAGACCTTTGGCGAAGAGAAAGTACGGGGTTCCCATCTGAATCATTCCGATCCCGATCAACAGGGGCCACATTCCAGGGGTCGGAAGTCCTGCATGGGAGGCCATGTAAATCGGGAGCATTGTCACTGCAGTGACGATATGATTCAGGGAGATAAGCCAAGCGGAATCGAGATGTCGTAGCGATCGCAGGCTCAAGATCACTCCGGCATAGCAGATACCGCTGGCAATGGCCAACCAAGGAGCCCACCAACGGTCTGTAGGGCTGGCCGAGTTATTTCCAAGCTCCATCGTCAAGATGAACAGCACGCCGCAGATGCACCAAGCCAGCATCCACCAATCGCGAGGGATCGTGGGCTCTTTCAGCCAGAAAACTGCAGCAAGCATGACCCAGGCGGGGGCGAGATTTTGAAGCCAAATGGCGTTGGCGGGTGGGCCACCGACCAGGGCGGTCAAGTACGTCCAGTTCATCAGCGCAAAACAAAGAGTCATAGGAACCAGCCGCCAGTCCCAAGCGACCTTGCGGACCATCGGCACAAGGATGCACAGCGCGAAGATCGCTCTCCAGAATGCAAGAGCAGCACCGCGGCTCTCTAAAGGCCAAGGATCAAATTGCGGTGCTCGAGCAAAAAAGGCAGATGTACTCCAAAGGATTGCTGCCGCCGCACACAGAAGTGGGCCGATCCACTTCGACGGCCGGCGGTTCGATGAGGGAGCGTCGGCTGAGCGATTGCCCAACGTTGTGACGCAACATGTAGTGTCGGTGCCGTCGGCGTTTGTAGGTGATTTGGATACTCGTGGCATGCCGTCGTTCGATGGGTTTGCGAGTGGTTTAGGTGCCATCCTTAAGGTGCTGCGACGCGGACTCGACGTGCAATGCGTAGTTTGGCGGAACGACTTCGCGGATTCTCGTCGATTTCGGATTCCGAGGCGACTAGTGGTTTTTTCGTAAGGACTTCGAGTCTCGGGTCGTCACGCATCGCATGTTTTACAATCCGGTCTTCGAGCGAATGAAATGAGATTACGGCCAGTTCCCCAGGAGGTGTAGCACCAGATCGTTCGCTACAGTCCCCTTCTGCCAACAACTCAGGTAGTTCGTTCATCGCTCGTTCGACATGTTCCAGTTCGCGGTTTACCGCAATCCGTAAAGCTTGAAATGTACGTGTAGCACTATCGACTCGACCATGAATTTTTCCCGGAACTGCGCGGTGGATCAGATCTGCAAGCTCCTTAGAGGTCGCGATCGGTGCCGTACGATTCCGCTCCACAATCGCACGCGCAATTCGGCGTGAAAATCGTTCTTCGCCATATTGGTAAATCGCATCCGCGATTTCTTGCTCAGAGTGTTTGAGCAACCACTGCGAGGCGCTAATTCCCAAGGTTGGATTGAAGCGTAAATCCAACGGTGCATCGAGTCGAAAGGAAAATCCGCGGTCGGAATCTTCCAGCTGATCGCTCGATAAACCGAGGTCGAGCAAGATCCCGTGTACTTGGGATTGCCCGAGTTCTTTGAGGATCTCGGGCAATGCGCAATACGAAGCGTTCGCAAGGACAAGTCGGCATCCCGAAGGAAGGATGCCAGACCACTCCATCCAACGCTCATGCAGAGGGGGCTTGTCCGAGGGAAGCGAAAAACTAGGGTTCTGATCGCTCGGAGCGGATACCGATTCGATAAAACGCCGAATGGGTAACGGATCGCGGTCGATCCCAATGAGAGTGTCCCCGTCTCGGAGTCTCGCTGCGATCTGCAAAGCATGTCCACCTCCGCCGAACGTTCCATCGACAAGTGTTACAGGCCCGCGCGCGGCATTGCCGATCAGAGGAGCAAGCCAAGAATTCAGAATCGGAGCGAGCAAAACGGGCAAATGAATCGATGTCATAGACCTTGGACCCACTTGCAATTTGCGGCTGGGCTTGTGGGAGAGGTGGGAAGCATTCCGAGGAAGAAAAGACCGACTGTGGGTAAGAAAAGACCGACCGGGAGGGACACCTCTATCCATCGCAGCATGCACTGTGATAATCCGTTCAACGCGCCGTGCTGGAGCCCGAATTCGCTTGTACAATACTTGCAAATTCGAGGGTTGGGGAGCATTTGAGAATGCCTATCGCTCGAGCAATCACCCTCTGCTTCTAAGGAGATTGACGGTCGGAGCCCGTGGCCGCGAGGCTCAAACCTGACTCGAGTGGGGCCATTCCCATTGCTTCGATGGGGCGAGGCGTCGCATCCCCCGATCGGTTAAAATCGTGGTTTCATGCGATGCCATAACCATACCCGAAAAGGGGGCGTTTTGGCTACCTACTTTTATTAAATCCGTTCACTAAAAACCCCCCATTCTTACTCCGAATGCTAGCATTTCGCTTGGGAATTGCCGTTTTTTCGGCCAGTAATGGCGTTGCTATCAGGCCCCTTAAGGAGGCCGTAACTCTATGCGAGATATAGACTTGTTTGTCCGAAATTCCTTTCCGGTTGGGGTCGCGAACGTTTTCGGATCGCCTGCAGTGATTCTTCTAATGCTGCTCGGGGGCGTTGCAGCGGTCGCCGCTTGGCTTTTATGGCGTCCAGGTAGGTACACTCCGTTCGAGCGGATCCTCTACGCTCCGGTTTACACACTTTGCCGGTTATTGTGGCGCGTTGAGATTCTTCGGCGGGACCCATCGAGCGGTGCTTGGAGCCGCGCCGAGCGTTTGTTGGCGGATGATCTCTCGGAGGGAGAAGGTGGTCGTCGCGGTGCGATCCTAATTGCGAACCACCGTTGTTCTTTAGATCCTTTTTTCGTTCAGTTAGCTGCCGGAGATCGCGTGCATTGGATGGTTGCGGGAGAGTACTTTCGCTTGTTCGGGGTTGGGCATCTACTGCGAGCCTATCAAGCGATTCCGACGAATCGCGGTGGCGTCGATACGGCATCGACGAAACGTGCAATGGCGATCGCCCGCGCGGGTGGGATGGTGGGAATGTTCCCTGAAGGAAGAATCAACCGTACGGAATCGGATTGGATGACACTTCGGCCCGGTGCGGCCTTGGTTGCCTTGCGAGCGGGGGTTCCAATCATTCCGATTTGGATCCAAGGCGCACGCATGGGTTCTACTGTTTGGAGTCCCCTGTTTCTTCCATCGCATGTCAAGGTTTACATCGGTGAACCGAACACTTGGGGGCTCGATCCTGCGAACCGTCAAGAAAACCAATCGGATCGTTCACTCGCAGAAGCTTGGATGCAACAAGTACTCGAGCGTGGAATGGAGTTGGTAGGGCGACCGACGACGGTGGTGCGAATGGCCGGATCCAATTGGCTGAACGAAGATGCCGAGCATTCTAAGGCTTCCGAGTCTGACTCTGCCAAAGATGCATAAGCCCGCGTCCTTGGGCTTACTCATCCATCGTCCACGAGTCAGCCCAGTTGCGTGTGATCATTGCAGCGAGGACTTCTGGGGAGCAATGATTGGATAAGTACCTTGTTCGACCGCACGCGAAAAGGACCATCGCACCTCCGCGATGATGTGAGCGGATTTCGTTATCGAGGGCCCAAGCTCTCGGGTCATTGATTCCGCCGGATTGTTCGAACACGTTGCTACCGTTGATCCATTCTCCATCGGGCCCACCTGTGTCTTCGGCAACCATTGCGGTTTGCGTCAACCCATCAGCGATATCCCTGAACTTGAACGGCTGGTTGTAGACAAAAACACCATTGTTCGTATCGATCCGGGTGTTGATGCGCTGCCCATAGAGTCCTCCGTAGTCGGTCTTCCCAGGTTTGGGGGGCTGGTTCGGGACGGTAGGACAGACATAGGTAGCGATGGGAGTTCGTCGTGCGACTGCGTTGATTTGGTGGTCGAACGGAAAGTTGAAGTTCACCAACTCATGGACATTTTTCTCTTCCATGTAAGGAAGGATCAACGCCGACCAAGCGAAATTCTTGAGGAACGTCGGTCCGTTGAATGGCCGCCATTGCAGGCATCCTGGGGGCAGGGTTCGCAGTGCTACATGGTAATTATGAAGCGCAATACCGACCTGCCGCATGTTGTTCTGGCATTGAATACGCCGTGCGGCCTCGCGTGCGCTTTGAATTGCTGGCAGCAAGAGGGCTGCAAGCACCGAGACGATCGAAATCACGACGATGACTTCGACGAGCGTAAAGCCTGTTATTGGTCGAGGAGATCTGTTCCCTACATCATTCATGAATCGCTGCGACCATCGCGTGCGATGGACCCGACTTGGTCGTCAAGAAACCCGCCTGCGGGCGGTCTGGCTAAGGCACATGCCTTAGAAGTAAGACCGTACAGAATACCGGGACTCTTGCGTTCGACCAAGAGGCTAAATGATCTCAGCTTAGATCACGCCGCCGTGGGTGCGGTATGGGCTCATGTGATCCGGTTGATCGAGAAACCAGAATCGCTCCCATTCTTGAACCATAGCCCGGAGGTTTTCTGACGTGTAGATCAATTGCTCAGCCCGACGTCCTGGCAAGGCAGAGTAGATGGGCAGAGCACATCCAATGGTTGGCAACGTAGCCATCATCAACAAAAGGCAAACCAGCATTCGACGTCGCATGAGTTCTGACTCCGTGAACGATTAATTCCTTGCGATCATGCCCTTTCCAGGCACTCACGCCCCGTGCGCTCCGTTTCCCGCGTCTGGTTTTGGTGAATCGATCGGGGAATCAAGTTCATCGTCGAGGCTTGCCTCAAATTCATCGGAAGCAATCGCTTGCCGAATCATCTCAGCTATCGGCGTGTTCGCGATGGCACTAACACGCTCCTCCATGATCTTGCCAGGTTTGAAGCTGACCACGAATTTCTCGGGCACTTCTACCTGCCTTCCCGTTCGCGGATTGCGGGCCTTCCTCGCCGCCCGAGGGCGCACTTGGAAGACTCCGAAGTTCCGCAATTCGATCCGGCCTTCCTCGACCAACGTGGCGATGATCGAGTCAAACGTCTTTTGGACAATCTGCTTGATCTGCTGTTGGTTGAGTCCCGTCTCGTCGGAAATCGTTTTCACGATCTCTTTCTTTGTCACGACCGAACCCTCGTCTCTTCAAGGCAACCTAAGTCTTTTACTAGTTGGACTTTACTGCCAAAAAGTCTAGGTCGGTCGGGACGCTCCGTCAAGACATTTCCCTCCCGGGGAGCTGCCTTGGCTGGAACAATCCAGAGAATCGCTAGGGGTGTTTTCGGACGTATAACCCGCAAATCTTTACAGTTCCTAAGGTTTTCAAGCGACTTTGCAGGATTCCCGTCGAAATCATTTTTTCTGAAGTTGCCTCCTTCGCCACTCTTTTCGGCCCCCCCTACCCTACCCCAAACACCCCCTCGCTCTCTCTTGCCAATCTCCTCCTTCCCCGCCCCAAAACAGGGGCTCACGCAAAGGCGCAAAGGGAGAGGAGAGGTTTTTCGTTTAGCAGTCAGCCGGAGGCGTACCAGGATTCGATTCCCATGTCTCACGCAAAGGAGCAAAGGCGCAAAGGGAGAAAGTTGGGTATGAACGTAGGGTATGTGTAGCGGTCCTTGTCGATCGATTCGGCACCAGGGAGCAAATCGATGTCGACGATCATTTCGCAAACGTCGCAAATGGAGTGGACCGCGGAACATACCAGGGCTCCCATGTCTCACGCAAAGGCGCAAAGGGGAGGAAAGGTTTTTCGTTTAGCAGTTAGCCGGAGGCGTACCAGGATTCGATTCCCATGTCTCACGCAAAGACTCAAAGGCGCAAAGCAGACCGACAGGGGAGAGAGATTATTTTTGGGTGCTCTCACTTTTGTCTTTTTTGGTTGGTATTCTCTTTGCGATCTTGGCGTCTTGAGCGGAGCGGGCGTG
>JBIJCS010000091.1:0-11951 GCA_044344575.1 Pirellula sp.
AGCGAGTCAAATCTCCAAACTAAATTTAAATTGTCACAAGACCTTTCAGAGGCATTTGCAACGGTCCATTTCTTGATGCAATTGACTGCATTTGCGTAACTGCGGCGAATTGGTGCCATCCACCGAAAGGCAAATTGGTGCCAGCCACCGAAAGACACCAAAAGAGTAAGACGGTACCACCCAAGGATTGAGGTCCGTACTCAACCTATCCAACCGGATAGTAATACCCCACCAACCCCTGTTGCAAGTGGGACTGAAGCAAATACAGCCGTATACAATGGACAAATCGGCCCCGCCGACGTAACACAAGCTGGCGGGGGGAATGCGTACGGCGTTTCTGCGTTGACAGGAAACGCTTTCGAGTACGAGGAAAGCTCTTGGTGTATCGGCTTGGGTAACACCAGCGGTGAAAACTCGAGAGGTATTCGTGGTGGTAGCTGGCAGTTCGACCAAGGATTAATGACTTCCTGGCGCCCCTTCAATGCCACTCCCTCGGATAAAGGAATTCGACATCTAGGGTTGCGCGTTGCCACTACATTTACCACTGGTGGTAACGGAGGCGGTGAAGTGCCAGAGCCGAGTTCCCTTGCAATCGCAACCTTTTTTGCATGCGCGCTCTGCGCCCGTAAACGCAAACGAGTCCTAGGAATACATTCCCCAGAAAGGCTCTTCCGCAGAATTTGTAGGTAAAAAGTTCTAACACCCCTAGGATGGAAGCGTTTGGTTTTTTTATTTTCCCCAGACAACAACCTACTGGTATCGGAGGAAGTCAGGGCACAGCGTAGCAACCCCTGGCTTGCTTCCTGTCCTTGATACCGCTCGAGTTGGTTCTCACCAAAGCTCGAATCTTCCATCAATGCATCTAAGTTTATCGAGCCTCAATTAGACTCACCACAGTCTGCAGGAAAAGCATCACGGGTGCATCGAAGTTTCTCCGCGATTGGTACAACAAGACAAATTGATCGGGATTCGATCAGGAATCGTTGAGGAACTCTTGTGAATCGTACTACAGAAACTTGTGATTGATACTCTCTGAGTTCCTATCTCGATCGCTCCGGTGGCTGGCTTGCTAACTGAACCAACGCCTCCCTGGCACGCTCGATCATCGCTGGATTTAATTCCAAATACCGATGCTTGCCCTGCTCCGACTCCACAAACGTTGTCAACGCATCGTCCGATACCGACACCACTCCAGCCTTCGACTCTCCAAAATAACCATGAGTCGGCCGCACCGCTGCCAATACACTCGTTAAATCCCACGTAGGTCGATCGTGTGGCGGTGGTATGTATGCAATGTATGCCTCCGGTAACGGATGATGCGGAACATAACGAAAATCCTCCAAAATGCTCCGATGCGGATACGTCAAAGTTAACCCGATCTCAAAGCCACTCCATAACATCGGCACATCACACAATTCCACCAACTTCTTAATCGACGCTACATCCTCCGCCACGTTGTACTCCCGGTGATCCCCCAACTGCCCCTTCTCATTGGGTATCTTCTGAAACGCTCCTGCCATCAACGATACTAACTTGACCTTCTTCGCTACCAACTCACGACCCGGCAACGGATGAATCGCATCCCCCGGCGATTGCAACAAATTCGCCAAGTTCGTCGAAAAACCAACTTGGACTATCACCACCGAATGATCGTCAGCACCCGCCAACGTCCGTCGCAATACCTCCACGGCGGTCGGAGCATTGTTGCCTGACAAAAGATCATGCGGGAAACGCAACCGCCCATCGTCCATCAATTTGCTGACCTGATTGTATTTTCCAGCATCCGGTGTCTTTCCACTGTTACGACATACACCAATGGGTATGTCTCCCCTCCCATAAAAAGTGTTCACGCAATCCACATAAGGTGCCGCCAACTCATGGTCCTTCGTGATCGTGACTGCCAATAACTTGCACTCCCCTCGCGACTGCAACGCATGAATCACCCCCAACGCCAACGCATCGTCGCAATCGTTCCCCATGTCCGTATCAAAAATCAACGGTACCGGCACTTTCGCTCCAGCCTCCGTTTCCTGCGAAACCCCTTCCTCCACCAAACTCAATGCTGCGAAAAATATCAAACAGACTCTTCCTGCAGTTCCGCCAACACCGGTCAAACCAAAACCCCAAAAAGCTGAAATCGCACCACCACTGCCACAGATTCGCCGAGAAAATTGCATAGTAAGCCAATGAAATTATCGAGGAAAACGATCGATCCAGAGGAATTCTCAATTCCGGGTGCTATCATAATGTAACGCCCGCGGAGCTTGGGTTTTGGCTCCCCCAATTTTATCAACTTTTCCACACCCACATCGTCTGCCCCACCCCCTCGAAAACCAACCTGGGAGTCGGCATCCGAAACTCGAATCGCGTCGACCTTTTTCAACCATTTCCGGAGTGTGTTGCCATGAAAAAGTTCCTATCTTCCCATACGCCCAACGGGAATCATCGAAGACGCTGCTTGTCTCGCTTCGTCTGCGCTCTGACACTCGCGACCGGCCTTTCCTTTCATTCCTTCGCCCAGGAACGATTCCACCAATGGTCCGATAACTCCGGTCGCTTCAAAGTCGATGCAGAGTTCATCAAAATCGAAGGCGAACAAGTTGTTCTCAAACGGCTCGACGGTCGCGAAATCAAAATCCCCTTCGAACGCCTAAGCCCAGAAAGCTTGGAACTCGCCAAGTCCAAAGCCGGTATGGGAACTCGACCCAAATCCAACTCGTCCCCGAAACCACAAAACCGCCCGTCAAACAATGATGCTCCAAAAGCCGAAAAACCGGCAACCAATAAACGGGATTTAACCCCCGTAGAAGAAGGTGGTGCAGAGCCAGCAACACCCAACAACAACACGGCAAACTCACCCGTCATCGCCTTCAGTGACAGCCTCTCCGCAAAAGAATTCGTCGATATCGTTCTCAAAGAACTCACCGCCGAAAACGCAATCGTCCTCTGGGACGCTCTCCCTCAAACCATGCAAACGAGAACTGAAAAGTTCATGGTGACGTTCGCAAAACAAGTCGACACGAAAAACTTCGATACCATCCGAAGGCTACGCAATACCATCGTCGATATCTTGCGAAAACAACAGCAATTCATCCTCAATAGCAAAGTCCTGCAGATCCCACCCGACATGGTGTCGAATATACGCGAAGCTTACCCAGCCGGTGTCGACCTGTTCGATAAAGTCATCGCCAAAGAACTCCTCGACGGTAAACGCTTGCAACAAGGAAACATGCGTGCACTCCTCGACAACTACCTGAATAACGTCAACCAATCCGCTAAAAAATTCGTCACGTTTCTCCCTCCCGATTCCCCCGCCCGACTCCAATTTGAAGAAACCCAAAAGAACGGCGGTGCTGTTCCCAATTACACCCTCAAAGACTTAGCAAGCGATCAAGCCGAACTCGTCGTCGGTAGCGGCCCTGCTACTGAAACTCCTCCAATCATCCTCAAAAAACATCTGGGTCGTTGGCTCCCTCAAGAACTCGTTGATAGCTTCGACTCCACCATGAGCCAAATGGAAGCTGCGATCGGTAGCATCAACCCTCAAGACATTCAACAAGGCTTAACCACGGTGGCCTTCGTTCTCAACGCCCCACTCAACAACCTAAAAAACGCGAAGACGCAAGAAGAATTCGATAAAACTCTCGGCGAGCTCGCCGCCATGGCTTCTCCAATGCTCGGCCCAATGGGCGCAGGTGGCCCCCCAGGTTTCGGTGGACCTCCAGGCTTCGGTGGACCAGGTGCAGGTGGACCTCCTGGCTTTGGCGCTCCGGGTGCTGGCGGGCCCCCAGGATTCGCTCCCCCTCCAGGTGGCGCTCAACCAGGACGGCCAGGCGGCCCTCCTGGATTCGGACAACCAGGCCAAGGTAATGGTGCTGGTGGACCCGGTGCTGGTGGACCCGGTGCTGGCTTTCGCCCCTAAGCGATCCTCTGTGCCAAACCTCGCTGGAAACTACCTCGTTGCACAGGACGTGCTACTTCACCAATCTGTCCGTCTTGGGCTTGCCAAGCGGACTGAGTAACAATGCCGGTAACAGTACCAAGTCGCCCAAGATTGAACTGCTCATCATCGCTATCATCAACGTTGCAAATTGCCGCGTTGGATTGAATTCTGCAAACAAAAACGGCAACATCGAACAACAGCTAATGAGCATCGTGTGAACCATCGCCTTCCCACAGTTCGAAAACGCGTCCGCAATCGCTTGCTCTCGCGTATCTCCTAATGCCAAGCGATTCGTGTACCAATTCACAAAATGCAACGTATCGTTTACAGCGATTCCCATCGCAACACTCGCTGTGAGTATTCCAGCGATGTCAATCGAATAACCCATCCAAGCCATCGTTCCAAACACCAGAGTCTCTGGCAAGATGTTCGGAATCATGATCAACAACCCCGGCCGTATTCCCCTGGCAATCAACATCATCACCGGAGTGATCAACAAGAATGCTGTGGAGAAACTCGATCCCAAATCGGCCAGCAACGCAAGCTGCGTATCGTGCATGATAGGTGACAACCCCGTATACTCAGCCCGAAATTTCCCTGACCGACTCTCAATCGGTTCAATCGTTCGACGCACAGAATCTGTCAACTGACCATAATCAAGCTTCGATAACGCAGAGACTTTTGCTGTCACCCGCCAAATCATTGATTCCTCATCCTCCGCCACCCAACCTTGCTCCTTGAGCATTGTCAACTGTCTATCTAATTCACTGCGTAAAACGGCTCGTTTAGTTACATCTCGTACGCGACCTCCCGTCGGAAGCTTGGGCAGGAAACTCGTTGCAGATAACACTCCCCCAATATCAGCATTCGAACGCAAGGCCTTGGTGATCTGCTCTACCCACACCGCTTGATCGTATATCCCTTCTTCTCCGATTCCAGATCCCCCTGGTGCCGAATCCAATTCTTTGCCCTTAGGGAATTTGAGCATTACTTCGACCGAAGCTATCGGCCCGATATTGCTCTCAAACCACTGCATCGCCCTAACCGTTGGCGATTGCTTTGGAAACATCTCGTCAAACTTAGTCGACGACTTCAAATGCAATAAACCGTAAAAACTCACTCCAATCAGAACGAACCCCAGCGCGCAGATCGAGATGTGATTTCGGTTTACCCAAGCAGCATACTGAGATGCCCAAGGAGCAACGGGCAATGCGAGGTTGCCCAATAATTCATCATCCTCCCCCAGACTTGACCTCTCAACACTTTTTCGAAGAAATGTTTTCCTGCACAACAAGTCGGACAAATAAGGAAAGGCAAAAAGCAAGACGATGGTTGCAAGACATAAGGCCGACGCAGAATACAGGCCGAACGTTCGCACCGGAGCGAGTTGACTCGTCGCTAACGCGATCATCCCCAATGCGGTTGTTAACGTCGCTAACACACTTGGTTTGAGCCCCAGCAAAATCGCTCTAGCGCCGAGGTCATCTCGGTGCGCATAAGCGACGTCATGGTAATAGTTCATAAAATGTACGGCTGCTGATAGCGTGAGCATAAAGACTAAGGTTGGCAAAACGATCAGCACCGCGCTAAATTCACCACCGGTCATGGCGACCAATGCGATAGCAATTAGTTGCCCAACCCCTGCAATCAACAACACGGTTATCGCGCCACGCACACTGCGAAGGCATAACCATGCAAGCAAAATCCCCATCAGACTCGATGGAATCACAAGCCGATTTAGGCTGTCTCCCGCAGCTTGATCCACTGCATACGCTTCATAAACCGATCCAACCATTTGTAGATCATTGCGATGTAACCGCAAAACACTGTCAGCCGCTGAACGAACTAGCTCGATCGAACCATGTTGGTTCGCAACGCCTTGCGGAGTGAACCGAATAAAGAGTGCCGCCACTCCTTCAGCTCCAAGCACCGAGCCCTCAAGCCGATTTTTGGCTGCCCCTAGAGATAGCGACAAAGGTGGATCGACTAAACGTGAAATGACGTCACGTGAAGTTGAAACTTGGGCAACCAACGGCGGTGCGGAAGTATCAAGCCTTTGGATTGCGTGGGCCATTGCCCCAAGACGTTCGTCTTCCAGAGTAGCTCCATCCCATGAAACCACCAAAAATTGATCCGATCCGAAGTGCTTAATAAAGTCTTCGTACCTCGCACGCTCCGCTCGCCCCTCCGGCAACCATGCATGCGCGGATGCCGAACCAATCTTGATGTGGGCTGCCCCCCAAAGAACGAAGGGGAATGCCAACAGCACAAGTACCAGGAACCATCGAGATAGCTTTGCTAAGGTTTCTGCCCGATGCGAGGTTGCTAACACAATGTGTCCTTTCTGTCCCGAGAAACAGCAGACTACCTATCGGAACAGAGTTCGGTGAAATAAGAAACCAAATCAGTCGCTACCGCGACGCCGAAGGGCAAATGGGTTCATGATACTCTTCTTTGCAGGGGCAATGGGAGCCGGAGGAGTTGGCTCCGGAGGATCGACCCGTTTTCTGGTACCCGTACCAACCCCGCTTTCCGCATCAAGCTTTGCCAGCTCTCCTAAATACACTTTAGCAACCTCTTCGTTGCTGCGGACGGTCTCAGGATCCCCCTCGCAAAGAACTTGCCCTGCATTGATCACATAACAACGATCCACAGTTTTTAAGACTTGTACGGCATCGTGGTCCGTAAGCAAAATCGAAATTCCTGCATCACGCAATTGCCCAATGATCGGTCGCATGGACTGAACCGTTTTAGGATCAATCCCCGCATAAGGCTCATCGAGCATAATTATTTTCGGATTCGATACCAGACACCTCGCAATCTCTAGTCGACGCCGCTCGCCTCCAGACAAATTAGATGCCTTCGACCTACGAATGTGCTTAATACTCAATTGATCCAGCAACTCATCGGTGCGTTTCAGGCGTTCACCGCGCGACTGACCAAGCATTTCCAAAATCGCAGAAATGTTCTGCTCCACCGTAAGCTTGCGAAACACGCTCGATTCTTGCGCCAAATATCCCATGCCACCTTCGCGAGCGCGCATGAACATAGGCCAATACGTCACGTCCTCCTCACCCAAATACACGCGACCACTGTCCGGTTGCACCAGCCCACATGTCATTCGAAATGACGTCGACTT
This sequence comes from Pirellula sp., assembly GCA_044344575.1. Classification (GTDB taxonomy): domain Bacteria; phylum Planctomycetota; class Planctomycetia; order Pirellulales; family Pirellulaceae; genus JBKCUI01. The sequence goes on from JBIJCS010000091.1 coordinate 7,083, forward strand.
GCCCGCTCCGTTCGGACCAAGCAATCCAACGATTTCAGAAGGCCCCACTCGCATCGATACGTTCTGCACCACTTTGCGACGCCCATATCGCTTCTCAAGATTCTCTACACGTAGAACATCCATGTTCAACTCGCTTTACTCAATTAATTCTTTAGAGGCTTCCAGGAATCGGTCAAGTGAGGGGAAAAACGATGCTAACGAATCAGTCCCATCCGTTGAAAATTCGGGACAAACGGAATTCGACTCCAAGTCCAAGGGTGTGGCCAGAATACCATCACCGCCCTACCAATCATTAACCGTCCAGGCTGAGCGTGAGCAGCCCAAATCCGAGCGTCGGACGATGCGGCAGTATTGTCCCCCATCGGGAAATAATCGTCATTGCCTAACTCAAATTCAACAAGCCGATTGGGCTCTTCCCATCGCTGGTTTCCCAAGACTTGCTGATACGACCGTTCGTCGATCATCAAGTGATTCGGTATGTCTGCAAAGCGAGCACTATTGGTTGCAATGTAATAGATATCCCGAAACACCTTCGCACGCTGTACATTGCAACTTCCATTTGATACCCCAATCCCCAACGGTGCGGCATCCATCGGCTCATCCGCACTGTACACCGGAAGATGCTTGTACCCAGGAATCGCTTTGAGTACATCATAAGCACCATCTCCCCAGTCAACCCGTTTTCCATCGACCCATAAATGCAAAGCATCATCCACGTTCGCAAATCGGACCGTATGCTTGCTTCCACTACGCAAACCCGATTTCGCTTCTAGTTTATTGACCATCCCTTTCCCAGTTTCAAATAACGATACTAGTTCCCCTTGGTGGATCGCCTTTGCGGTCGCGATACCAGTCTTCAAGTCGACATCGCAAACAAATTCAATTCCACCTTCAACCAATAGGAACCGCATCCCTTCCGTTCCCGAGGCTGTCGAAAAAGTCCACTCTCCTGCCAAATCTCCGACCCAATGGTCGCCATCGTACTTAGAGAAAAACTCAGCAATAGGAGCAATACGATTTTCATTGAGTCGGTTATCGCCGATATTCACGTTGTATGCCGTGAAATCCGTGATCAATCGAAACTGCTTTGGATCCTTTAATCGCCCTAACGCTTGAACGTCCTGTTGGGCCATCAAGCGTTTGTCATCGGGTGTGATCACCCGATGTCGGTAACGCAACATCTTCGGCGTACCTACAGGAGCATTTTCAATAGATGCGTTCCAAGCTACCTTTGCGCCCGTCCCCTTCGAATCAAACCTAGTCGTCCAACCACCAATCGATCCCCCAGACGCATCCTGCCAAGCATCCGGAACTTGCCCTTCGACGATCGACTTTGCTACGTGATTCGTGTCCGCTACTGATTGCAACATCGCCCCCAAGATGTTCGGTGGCTTCCTGGCAATCACATACTTATCGTCCGGTTCACTTGTCTTCTTGGTGAAAACATCCCCGTGCCATATTTTTACGGATTCGCCCGGCAAACCAATGCAACGTTTGATGTAGTTCGTCTTCGCATCTTCAATAAACTTGAATACGATCACTTGCCAACGCTTTGGCTCTCCCAACGCATAAGCCAACTTGCTCACCAAAATTCGATCGCCTGGAAACGTGCGATGATTTGGCACGTTCACCTTGTCGAGCTTGTCGATCGAACGACACAATGGGCAAATCGTTTGGGTTACAACCGACCCATTTGGCACACCAGTAGTGTTGTTGAATTCTGAGCTCGCGCCGCTTTGATAAGCAAACCCGCACTCAGGACACTGCAGGTCCTTGTGCGCTCCCATTAAAGTCGGTGCCATCGATCCTGTCGGGATGATAAATGCATCCGCAACAAAAGCCTTGAACAACAACGCCAAAATGAAAGCCACCGCGAGACTCTCAATCGTTTCTCGCACCACCTGCGGTTGCACCGCAGGTTCTTCCGCAACCACCTTCTGTCCCGTGGCTAATGCAGCAGTCGAACTTGTCGCGGAATTCGTTTCAGCCATGACGATCAAAATCCAAAAGGTGTTGGCCGACGGAACAGGTCGGTGCCATCCGGACATGCCAAAAAACAACAGTATCCCAAGCTGGAATTATAGGTCTCCCAAGGAATATATGCAGCGCCAACCCATGGGAAATCCGCGAATCATTCATCCACATACGCCCCGGTGGAACGCCACTCTGTAGCTCAAGGAACTACCGCAGCCAAAAGAACCACCGCAGCGAAGGAATGTGCCTTACGCCCAATGAAGACGCCCAAAAACAAAAAAAGCTACCAAGTTACCCTGGCAGCTTTCACTTGTATTGTGCTCAAGCATTCAAAAGAGAGCCGCAACTTGCAGCGGGCTCGATCGCTTACGCTTGGCCGTAATTACTTCGCCTTGGCGAACTTTGCCTTTTCGTAAGCCGCTTCGCCGAAGAGCTTGTCGAGCTTCTCGTCGTCGCTCATCTTCTCAGCCTTGCCCTTGCAATTGTTGCAGCAGAACGAAACCTTGGCACCCTTGAACTCGACGGTAGCGTCCTTGTTCAATTCGCCACCCGAGAATGGGCAAGCCTTTTGTGTGACTTGTGCAGTCGCGATCAGTTGGTGGTTGGCCTTAGCAGCCATACCCTTCTTATCTGCATCAAACTTGCCTTTGCAGTTATCGCAGCAGAAGTAAACACTGCACTCTTTCCAATCACTTGCCTTCGCTTCCTTAGCTGCTGCCCCGGAAACCAAGCACTTCACTTTGGAGAAATCAATCTTCTCAGCATACGCAGTAACAGCCGAGAACGAAACCAACGCTGCAAACAAGCCAGCGATCAAATTCTTCATGGATACACTCCCTACAAACAAGTTGTTCGAAGATACTTACCAAAAACGAAAATCGGACACGTTAGCTTTAGGGACGGCAAAACGCCGGCAGCATCAAAGCTTCCTCCATGGTAGGGGGGGCAACTAGTCAATGTCAATCTCGAGGGGGTGAAATCCTCAAATTCCTCGGTTTAAACCCGAACCTAAGGCGAAATTCCCACCGCTAATCCAGTTATTTCCATTCCGGACTCGCCGTTCGTACTTAAAACACGTCGACACCTCGCACACTCACTAAGCCATTCGGGCCATGAGAAGCTCATGCTGGCATAGAAGTTCCTTGGGCATCGAATGGTATAACCTCAGAAAGAACTCGTTTTGGCTAGTGATCTCCTGCAGAAAATCCTCTCTTCGAAACTCCATCGCCGCATCGAACTGGGTTTCATCGAATCCATCAAGGCCGTCGACGCAAAAATCCTCCCAGTCCGGAGTCCAACCAATCGGAGTCTCGTGCCCGGGAATCCGTCCTTGGCATCGTTTTACGATCCATTCAAGCACCCGCAGGTTTTCTCGGAAGCCGGGCCAAAGGAATTTCCCGTCCGCCGATTTGCGAAACCAATTTACATGGAAGATTCGCGGTAGCCGGCGAATATGTTTTCGCATGTCCAACCAATGCCCAAAGTAATCCCCCATGTTGTAGCCGCAGAAAGGTAGCATCGCCATCGGATCGCGTCGAACAGTCCCCACCCTCCCCGTTGCCGCCGCTGTCGTCTCCGATCCTTGAGTCGCTCCCAAAAACACTCCATGCGTCCAGTCGAACGCTTGGAAGACCAATGGCATGGTGTTTGGACGACGTCCGCCAAAAACGATCGCGTCAATCGGTACTCCATCGGGATCTTGCCAGTTAGGATCAATGTTCGGACACTGTTCTGCAGGTGCCGTGAATCGCGAATTCGGATGAGCAGCCAGTCGGCCACAATCTGGCGTCCAATCTTGCCCTGTCCAATCCACCAGATGCTTAGGAGCCGCACTTAGCCCTTCCCACCAAACCCCTCCTTCATCCGTCAATGCGACATTGGTAAATATGGTGTTCTTCGATAGCGCATGCATCGCACCCGGGTTTGATTGCCACGACGTCCCAGGAGCAACTCCAAAGAATCCGGTCTCAGGATTGATCGCATGCAACTTGCCTGTTTTCCCCGGCCAAAGCCACGCGATGTCGTCTCCTACGAGAGTCGTCTTCCATCCAGCTTGGACGTAACGATCCGGTGGAATGATCATCGCAAGATTGGTTTTTCCACACGCGCTCGGGAACGCGGCCGTCAGATACGTTTTCCCACCCTCAGGGTTTTCCAATCCCATGATGAGCATGTGCTCTGCCATCCAACCATGGTCTCTCGCGATACTGCTGGCAATTCGCAAAGCAACACATTTCTTGCCCAGCAAAGCATTCCCCCCATAGCCGCTTCCATAAGACCAGACTTCGCGAGCCTCCGGAAAATGCACGATGTACTTCTCATCATTACAAGGCCAAGGCACGTCTTCTTGCCCAGTCTCCAGCGGAAAACCAACGCTATGAAGACATGGAATAAAAGCACCGTGCGCCCCTAACTTTTGATACACCTTCTTTCCCATGTGGCACATGATCTTCATATTGATGACCACATAAGGCGAATCCGTCAGTTCAACGCCAACAAGCGCCAGCGGACTATCGATCGGTCCCATGCAGAATGGGACAACATACATCGTTCTGCCTCGCATGCATCCCTGGAACTTTTCGCGCAGCAACGCACGCATCGCATCGGGCTGCTTCCAGTTGTTCGTCGGGCCGGCATCCTTTTCGCGCAAGGAACAGATAAACGTGCGGTCTTCCACCCGCGCGGTATCAGAAGGATTGCTCCTGGCTAGAAAAGAGTTCGGGTGCAGTTTGGGATTCAGTCGTGTCAACGTCCCCGAGTCTACCAATTGATCCGTTAAAAGATCCCACTCCTCCTGGCTCCCATCGCATAATACGATCCGATCCGGCTGACACATCGCAGCCATCTTTCGTATCCACTTCTCCAACGCAGCATTCGGACAGTCAAAAGGCAACG
>JBIJCS010000537.1:0-3365 GCA_044344575.1 Pirellula sp.
CCGTTCATGCATCCTCATTTGCTCGACGTGCTGGAAGCTCACAAAGACTGTTACTTTCAGATCTTTACCAATGGGCAGCTGATTACCGAAAAAGTTGCCGAACGACTACGCAAAATCGGCAATGCAACCCCGTTGATCAGCATCGAGGGTACCGATCTGGTGAGTGATCAGCGACGGGGTGCGAAGAACGTTTTTGATAAGACACTTCAAGGGGTTCAAAATTGCGTTAAGCACAAGCTGATTGTAGGGGTTGCGACCAGCGTTTGTAAAACCAATCTTGATCTCGTCAGCGAAAAGTGGTTGCAGCAACTCATCGACTTGGGGGTCCACTATGCTTGGTTTCACACCTACCGAGTAGTAGGACCAAAACCGACACCCGAATTAGCGTTAAGCCCGGAAGAGATCGTACGGTTGCGCCGCTTCATCGTAGAGATGCGTACCAAGGTACCCATTGGTATCGTCGAACCTTATTGGGATGATCGCGGGGGGGCCCTTTGTCCGATGGCTACTGGGGTCAGCCATCACATTGGGCCTTCCGGGTCGATCGAGCCATGTCCAATCATTCAGTTCGCGAAAGAAACCATTCACGACGAACCGAGTATCTACCAAATCATGTCAAAATCGGAGTTTCTCGATGATTTTCGCAAGACTTCTGCGGCAGCGACCCGTGGGTGCGTCGTCTTAGAGCGTCCCGATCTGGTTAAACTCTTGGTAGAAAAACATGGGGCAAGTGACTCCACGCAACGCAAGACAGCTATGGTAGAATTAGAGGCCTTGCAACCGAGAACGAGCCAACACCAACCCGGTGATGAAATTCCTGAGAAGAGCTGGATTTATCGTTTTGCCAAGAAGCACTGGTACTTCGGCTTTGGTGCTTACACCTGATTTGTCCAAAAGAGATTTTTCGCATGCAGTTGCCAATCCTATCGTTGCCCCGCGCAGTGCCCGTACAGCGCGAACGACAACCTAAAGAGAATATTCCCCAAACGCGATCGCAACGTGAAGCGATACGGGCTGGGTTACGTCAATACGTCGTTGACGCTAAGCTTGTCCCCCCGTTGTCGATCGCCGATTTGCGGGCTCATGCAGAAACCTTTGTGCGTCAGCAGTCCATCGCGCCGATCTATACGGACTTTGTCGGAGTCTTGCTCAATAGCGAAGTTTGGCGGGACCAGCTTGCGACCGTCCCCTACGAACGCCGATTGCTCTTGCTTCCCAAATGCATGCGGATCGAAGACAAGTGCCCGGCACCCTTCGATGAATTCGGACTCCTTTGTAAGCAGTGTGGACTATGCACCATCCAAGAGCTTCAAGAAGAGGCCGAGAAGCTCGGTTATGCGGTTCTCGTGGCCGAAGGCTCAGCATTGGTTATGGCGATTATCGAGACTGGGAAAATCGATGCGATCGTCGGAGTCAGTTGTTTGAGCGTGCTCGAGAAAGCTTTTCCTTACATGGAGTCTGCGGCGATTCCCGGTGTTGCGATCCCTCTCTTGCAGGATGATTGCAAGGATGTGACGGTCGATCTGGAATGGATATGGGAGACGATTCACTTGACGAGCGACGATTCGACCTACCGATTGAACCTTGATGCGTTGAGAGAAGAAGTCAAAGGCTGGTTTAGCGACTCAGAACTGGAGTCGATCATGGGCCCTGCTCCCAGCCAAACCGAACAAATCGCTAGAGCTTGGTTAGCAAAAAATGGGAAACGTTGGCGACCATTCCTCACCGCTTGTATTTGGCAAGCGATGGCAGATGATCCAAGCCAACCGATGCCGATGGCTTTGAAGAAGTTAGCTGTCGCTGCCGAGTGTTTCCATAAAGCGTCTTTGGTTCACGATGACATCGAAGACGACGATGACTTGCGTTACGACGAACCTTCCCTTCATAGCGAGTATGGAGTTCCCGTCGCACTCAATGTCGGTGATCTGCTGCTCGGCGATGGTTATGCGCTGATCGCCAGCACCAACCTGACTGCAGAACAACGGGTTGCGATTACACGCGTAGCCGCATCGGGCCATCGCACACTGTGCTTGGGTCAGGGTGACGAATTCCAATGGGGGAATGCACCGGGTCCGTTGAGCACAGCCCAAGTCCTGGAGATTTTCCGCAAGAAAACTTCGCCGGCCTTTGAAGTATCGCTCCAGTTTGGCGCCTTAGCGGCCAATGGAGATCGCAAACTTTGTGAAACGATTTCAAGGTTCAGCGAAGCCCTCGGAATCGCTTACCAAATCCGCGATGACCTTGAAGACATGCTCAGTGGAGAGGCACTCAGCGATTTGCAAGCCATGCGTCCCTCATTGCCGTTGGCTCTCTTGCACGAACGCGTGCGTTCCGATGCACAAGAGCGGGCATTGGTGGAAAAGGCATGGCGGAAAGAGTGCTCGAGAGAAGAATTAGAGCAAATCGAAAATCTATTCGTCGAATACAACATCTCCGAGAGATGCAAAGTTCTACAGGAATCCTACAAGGAGCAAGCGATCCGCTGCTTGGGAGAACTCGACAATGCCAGCGTCAAGGGATTGCTCCGCCGAGTGATCAGCAAGATTTTCACCATAGAAGTGAAGGATTGGTGCAGTGAGTTTGAGACTCGAAATGCTGCAGGTCGCGAGATTAGCGCCTAAACTCCTCGGTGAATCGACCGAACTCGTTAAATCCTATCTCCAAAGCCAATGGCATCCCGCCGGCGGCTTCTGCGACCGAGAAGGCAAACAGGACCTTTACTATTCCACGTTTGGAATCGCGGGGTTCCTTGCCCTGCAACTTCCGCTGCCGCATGTGAAGCTTGCCAATTATTTGCATTCCCAAACGCATCGCATTCAAGATCTTAACCTCGTCGATCTCTCCTGCTTGGCCCGCTGTTGGGCTTTTGTACCCAAAGAACTATGGATTGAGGACATCGATGCGATGATCCTCGAGAGGATGACGGACTTCCAAGCATCAGATGGCGGTTATTTCACCGATCTAGGAGAGACCCACGGTTCCTTGTACGGTTGCTATGTGGCTTTGGGAATCGCACAAGACATGGGGGCGGACCAACATCAACGATTCACGGATGCTCAGCGAATTCACCCTGCGATGCAGCCTGAACCCATGCTTGCATGTATCCGATCGCGTCTTGCGGCCGACGGAGGCTATTCCAATAGTCCGGACCTTCCGTTCGGGCTAACCCCAACAACGGCGGCCGCTGCATCGTTGTTTCGACATCTCGGAAGCGATGAAGGAATGGCAACGCGCGATTGGCTTCTTTCGCAAATGCACCAAGATGGTGGATTCTGTGTTGGTCCTGGGATTGTGATGCCGGACTTACTCTCTACCGCAACCGCGTTGCATGCGTTGAGCTCCATTCACTTCGATTTGCAACCTAT
>JBIJCS010000588.1:0-2962 GCA_044344575.1 Pirellula sp.
GACGCGTCTCTAACGATCCATCTCCATCCCCGTCGCGCAATCGAACCAAACGATGCGGTCGGGAAATCAATTGTTGCTGGACTGTCTCCTTCGCCTGCATGTTCCAAACAGATTCAGCGACCACTAACGATCCATCCGGCGCAAACGTCGCGACGATCGGCCACTTGCACTGCCCCTCCTCGGTTACCTTTTCCAACGTGCAGAACTCGGGAATCGTAAAGGTCAATCCATCAATAACTACCGACTTGCTCTGCCAATCCGATCTGTCGACCTCCTGCGCACGAACCCCTAAATCGAATCCCGCTACTGCAGCACACACCAATCCAATCAGCTTCAACCAGCTTTGAGAATAAGCGATCGGAGTTTTACAATCCAACCTTGACCTTGTTGCACCCTTCCAAACCCAAGAGTAGAGTCTTGATGTCCCGCTCATTTGTCGCATGCTACGGAGGCAGTCGCTGAGATTCACAATGGCAACCTTGGGGAAAGTGTTCGCGGATCACCGATCAGTTCAATCGAGAAAACCATTCATTCCGCCCCAATATAGTACACCAAATGGCACTGCCAAGCTTGCGGCAAACCCTGCAACCCTTACCCTTCTGTTCTCGTTCACCGACTTGTCCCCGCTCACTGTCCTGTCACCTCTGACCGACATACTTGAAGGAACCACGTTTTGCTCGACTCAGTTTTCAAAAGCCTCGGACTTGAGTCCCGCATCGAACGCATTTCCGTCGCCCTGCTCCTCCTTAGCGGCGTCCTTCACGCAATCCCCTTCTTGCTAGCCACCAAAGACTGGGAAGATCCCACATCTTTTCGAAAAGCAATCTTGTTCGGAGTCTCCACCGGCTTGACCCTCTACTCCTGCCTCTGGACACTGCGAACCCTCCAACCAAAACCCAATGATCTCCGACTCAGCCAAATCCTTTGCACAAGCCTAGTCATCGAGGTCGCACTGATCACACTGCAGTGCTGGAGAAATACAGAAAGCCATTTCAATACCAAAACCATCTTCGATGAATGTATCGAACAAGCAATGCTTCTGTTTATTTCGATCGCAATGTGGTTCATCTCAAAACTGACTTGGAGAACTTGGACAAAACAGTTTCGACCCAATACCCCTGCTCCAGTACAGTCCGCGGCAACTTGGGGAATGTCCCTCTTACTCCTCTCCGGCTTGATCGGTTTTGGGATCTCTTTCCTCGGATATCTTCAAATGGAAAATGGCTTGCCACCCTACCGCTGGCCTGGTGTACGTGAAATAAGCACAACCAGCACCGGAATGGGTCAAGGGATCCTCAAGTTCCCTCACGGAGCGGCACTCCACGCGATCCAATTACTCGCCCTCGTCGCATGGGCCGTCCGCAACACCGATCCAAAAACAGCTCTCTGGGCCGTGCAATTGACTGCTACAGCCCACCTTTTCTGGTTGTCGTTCGCGATCTATCAAACCGCCCAAGGTCGCAGTCGATTCGACGTGGATCCAACCTCGACCCTTCTCATGATCGCTACCATTCTCTGCTCAATGACAGCGGGAATCTTCATCCTTAAACGGTTCATCAAACCCGATTTGACATCTGGGGAAAAACCCTGATATCGCGATGAACTCACTGCAACTCACTGCAACTCAAGCATTGCCTTTGCCATCCCTTCACCGATCTGCCCCAAGATCCTAGCAGATCCTAAATAATGAAATTCTGCATTCGAAACGCCAACTTCTAAAGTCTTGCGCTCTCGGGAATCAAGTGCTTCCAACCGATACTCCGCTTCCAATGCACGCAATTGCTTTGCATCGAGATTCTCTTGCTTCGCCCGCTCCTTCGCACGTCGCGTTGCATCTGCTTCCTTAGTCCTTAAACGCGTCAACTCAGAATCCCAAAACTGCTCCGTAAGCACGGGCCGAACACGCCCCTTGAACTCCGGTAATTGCGTTGGTGCCAACATCGCATCTCGAAAATTCTGGTGAACCCTCGCGTATCGCTTTTCCCCTGGTCCATACTCCGCAGTAGGACCGCCAACGCCCATCACCCCAATAACAAATGGCAACTCTGGCACCTGCAAGTCCTTGCGTACATCTCGTATCAGACAAGCGAGATTCTGACTGTACGCATCATATCCACCTGGCTGATCGCGGTTGGGATACACACCGCTGTCTACCATGTCATTCCAACCTTGAAACCAAACAAATCCAGCCAATTCATACCCTTCTTGCGGATCATATTTCGGGTGGACTGATTCTATATCCCTCAACACCGATCGAACGTGCTCGATCATCTCCCGATAAGCAACCCCGGTCGCTGCCTCCTTCTCGGCAATCAACTCCGCCAAATCCCGTTTTTGATTTGTCCATTGCGTCTTCTGCGCATCAGTGAATACAAAAGGCCCAGCACTCGGTGGACGGAAATCGGTATGCAAACTCTTCCCCCCCCAAGCTGCCTTGATCAACAAGATCGGTTCATTCAGGGACTCAGCCATCGTTATTCCAAATGTCAGCTCAGGCCCAATCTTCTCCGATGTTGCTCCGAAACCCGTCGCTAATGCCCCCACCTTAACCCCATCGCTTGAACGATACGATATGAAGACGTCAGAATAGGTTTTGGGACTTCCATCCGGATTCAAAATCTTCCCTAACATCGACTTAGTCTCCGACTGCATCGATAGATGCTCCAGCGTCCGAACATGCGCGTGCCCCTGCATGTTGGATTGCCCTGCCAAGATGAAAACCTTCAATGGCTTACGTGTGAATTCCTCCGCTCCCAAACGAAACTCTGCCAACCCACAAAACAGCACAAAGACAAACGACCATATTGGATTCAGTCTCATTCCCATGACTCCATTGAACCACTCATCTCCCGAACTACTCAGCTCCTGAACTACTCATCATCCACCCAGCGTCGCCGAACCATCAGCCCAACACTGATCGCTAAAATCCCTAATACATCAATCGGCATCGGGATCGTTCGTT
>JBIJCS010000538.1:0-3351 GCA_044344575.1 Pirellula sp.
TGACCTCCATCAGGAAAGCCCAAAAACGAGAGAAATGTACGGACCTCGATCCTTCGGTCAAAGCTGCTTATTGGCAAGACGATTGATCGAACACAACGTGCGATTTGTCTCCGTTGTCCAACCCGGCTGGGATACCCATGAAAACCTCTCCGTCTCCCTCCGCGATGGCTACTCTGGCGCAAAAGTCGGTGTGGGACTCATCCCCACATTCGACCAAGCCACCTCCGCCCTGATCAATGATCTCCAAGAACGAGGACTTCTGGACGAAACACTTGTTATCGCCATGGGCGAGTTCGGTCGCACTCCCAAACTCAATACACGCGGCGGTCGAGATCACTGGCCTAGAGTCTACAGCGTGATGCTCTGCGGTGGCGGTCTCCCCAAAGGACTCGTCCTCGGCAAAAGCGACAACATCGGTGAACAACCCGATGCCAACCCCGTAACCCCCGCAGACTTGATCCATACCCTTCTGATCCGATTGGGTGTCGACCCTGCCTCGATCCTCGTAACCCCCGATGACCGCCCCATTCCAATCAACCAACACGGTAAACCAATCGATACACTGCTCACCTAAGCCACTCGCCTAACACACTCCCCTAAGCCATCTTTCTGACTGCAAGTCTACATCCACCTCCTTCGCAGAACTCCAAACGTGCAAATCCCTACTTGGTTTTCATTAACAGCGATCCTCTCCACTGCATTCCTCTCCACTGCATTCCTCTCCACTGCATTCCTCTCCACTGCATTCCTATCCACTGTATTCCTATCCGCAGCGTTACAGACCAGCACTACGGCGCAACCGCAAGAAACTCCCGAAAACAACAATTCGATCACGCTGGTCTCCCCTCGCGTAACAACTGCAATCCAAGACCACTCACGCAATCAATGGATCGTCGCAAATCAATCCGAATTACAGATCCTCGATTCGGACAAACTGCCAGTATCTCCCAAAGAAGTCGACATACGCCCGCTCCAACGCATTGCCCATCGATATCCACATATTACCAAGCTCGCTCTCTCTCCCGACTCGACGCAATTATTGGTCGCCGGCGGTATCCCAGCAGAGCAGGGGGGTACAAGCCTTTACGACTGGCAATCCAAACAACTTATCAGCGAACACTCCCTAGACGCGAACGGTTCTCCCATCACCGATGTTGTTACCGATGTCCAATGGTCCAAAGATGGAACGAAATGGATCGAAGCCCACTGGTCAGGTAAAGTTCTCGTTCGAGACCTCCAAGGAAACTGCTTGCGCGAATTCACGGGACACACCGGCCCCGTACTTACCGCAATCTTCTGGTCATCAGATATCGCGATTTCCTCAGGAATCGACCAATCCATCAAAGTCTGGAACACCAATGAAAGTAGCACCAATGGTGCAGACCAAGTACTCCAAAGCCTGAACAACCACACCGCCCCAGTTACCCGCTTGATGCAATACCAAAACGAAAACGGACAACTCCGTTTGATCTCGTGCAGCCAAGATCAAACGATCCGCCTATGGGACCCGTCAATCGGTCGAATGATCCGTTTTATTCGCCTCGATTCTCCCCCAACAGCCGCTACGATCACCAAAAACAACTCTCTGCTAGCTGCCACCGAAGACGGCACTGCTACACTTTGGTCCTTGCCGAACTTCGAACGCATTCACTCTTGGAAACTCGAAGGCAGAATCCCACGCGCAATCGACATAGATACCACCCTGCAATTCTGTGTCGGATGGTGCGCACTGACTCCCGCAAACTAGCGTATCGCGATCGAACACTAGATCAATTCTTTGATCGGTTCATGACGATCTAACAAGAACTGAGGTCGGCCAGAAAAATCAGGTATCGTCGCCGTACTCACATCAATCCCTAATCGATGATACAACGTTGCAAACACCTCCTGATAGTGCACTGGACGATCCTGCGGAACCTCTCCTAACCGGTTCGTTGAACCGATCACCTGACCTGTACGCATCCCTCCACCAGCCAACAAACAACACGAAACTTGAGGCCAATGATCTCGGCCTGCATCCTTGTTGATCCGAGGCGTACGACCAAACTCACCCCAAGCAACCACGCTGACATCTTGATCTAACCCCCTCGCATGCAAATCTTCAATCAATGCAGTGATCGCTTGATCGAATTTCGCTAACTGCACAGGAAGCCGCTCAAAGTTCGAATGATGCCGATCCCAGCTACCAAAAGACAACGTAACACATCGCACCCCTGCCTCCACAAGCCGACGCGCGACGAGAAATTGATCCATCCAATGCGGACCAGCATCCTCACCAAACGCCGGATCGCTACTGCCCCTTCCATAACGATCCCGCAAAGCTGGATCCTCTTTCTCCAGATCTAACGCTTCTACCAATCGACTCGAAGTCAGCACATCAAACGCCTTCTGTGTCATCGCATCCGCCGCGCGATACCCTTCGCTCAAATCAACGTCACGCCGAAATTGATCTAAACTACTTAACAACGATTGACGATCCCGAAGCCGGTCTAAACTGATCCCATTGAGCCGCATGTTCGCCATCCCCTCACCATCCGGCTGAAAAGCAGCATACGCAGGACCCAGGAACCCCGGAAATCCAGGATTGCTATACGGATCGTGCTTGCTTTTAATCGACAAACCAACAAACGGCGGCACTGCCGGATCAACCGTCCCCTGCAACTTCGCAACAGACGAACCCAACGAAGGTCGATTGTCCTGGCGTCCATTCGCACCTATCGGATATCCACTCATGCATAAATCCGACGCATGCTGATCCGGACAACCAACCAGCGATCGGATGATCGCTACCTTATCCATGATCTTCGCAAGCCGCGGAAGATGCTCGCAAATCTGTATGCCAGGAACATTCGTCGAAATCGGCTGAAATGACCCACGAATCTCTAACGGCGCATCCATCTTCAAATCATACATGTCCTGATGAGATGGCCCCCCAGACAAGTAAACCATGATTACGGCTTTATGCCCCAGCGATCTCCTGGCCCCCACCGGTGAAGTCTCCTGCGCATGAAGAATCTGCGGTAAGGACACTCCACTGAGCACAGAGGTGGCAAGCGTTGTTTGGGTTAGCCCCAAAGTGCCGATCTTTAAAAAATGTCGACGCGTACGATGATCACAATTCGGAGAAGTCGCAGGTCCAAGTATATCGAGCATGGCAGGTTAAACGTTCGGCAGGGATGAACCTCAGTTGCCACACCGATAATCCAGCGGACAACTCTTACTCCCAAAAGTATACCTTAGTTCCACCCAAGGTTTAACGCCGTGAACGGTTTCTTAGGTTTCTTCTATCCCCAAGCCGGATCCTGCATGCCATTCTCCTCAAACCCCTTGGCTCGCAATAAACAAGAATCG
>JBIJCS010000539.1:0-3339 GCA_044344575.1 Pirellula sp.
GCCCAACGCTGGGCGAGTCGCCTCGCTCAATTCGAAAACTCTAACTTGTCCGTTGCTCAGTTCTGTCAGTCGATCGATTGCTCGATTGGTTCGTTCTACCTCTGGAAACGCAAACTGGCGAAACCGACTCCAGCCCCCTCCGCTTTCCTTCGTGTACAAACCTCAATACCTGCTCCAACAGGTATCGAATTCAAGCTCCCGTCGGGGATCATGATCTGCATACCGCTAACGGCTGCCAACTCGCTCGCTGAAATACTCGAACAAGTCTCTTAAGCGATGCTCGCAATCAACCCTCCGTCCCAATCTATCTTCATGCTGAACCCATCGATATGCGCAAGAGTTTCGACGGGCTCTTTGGGATCGTGAAAGCAGATCTGCAACGCGACGTTCGCGACGGTGGCTTGTTCATGTTCCTCAACAGCCGATGCAATCGCATCAAGCCGATTTACTGGGATACCTATAGTATCGCGATCTGGATGGTCGTTTACCGATCGACAACAGTCAGGTCTAGAGGCTGATGACGCGAATTTCGATCGGACGCAAGAACTGGTTATTTACAGGAAGTCTTCGAAAGGGGATCCGCAATGCGAGTTTAACGAGCTTGGTAGCAAGTGCGTTGCGGATGGAGCTGGATGTATCGATGTATCTCGAGAGTGTCATCACCCATCTGCTTCGGGGGACAGCGAAGCTTGAGGAGTTACTCCCTGATTGCTGGCGGGCGAATCATCCGGAAGCGGTTCGAGAGTATCGGGAGCAAGAGCGGCGCGACAAAGCGGACGTTGCCAGTCTTCAAGCCGCCAAGCGGCGAGCTCGCAGTGAGTTGCGCAAGAAGAAGTAGGATCTTAGGAACCTACCTCGCAACCCCGAAAAGTACACTGTTTTTAGAGCGTCGCTTTACGCTCTCCTAGGCCTGAATACCTGGCCATTTTTGTCGGCGTTGAGTCTGGCGAGCGACTGGAGCGATTGATGAGCCCTAGCAGCAGCGACAATTGTTATAGCCGTGTTTGGAAAAACCCGGGATAGACCCCGTGCCGTTGGCTACGAGAATACCGGATGGACCACGCAAATAAAGGCAACCGTCCCTGCCCTGTGGAGGGTATGTCAATCTAGGAGTGCTATTATCTACTATTGAGAAAATGATTATTCGCAAAGATATTAGTCGCTTGAATCTAAACCCTCTGCCAAAGCTTCGTCGTTTCGTTTGTTTCGAGAAAGTCCCCGACAGTCAGACAGTGAGGGGAGGCTTTGAGGGAATTCTCTACGTGAGTCATCCTACTAATCCAATACTCAATCGCATGGCGCACGGTCCAATGTTCATTTTCCTTGAGTTCATGGACGAGCCGCTGGACTAGCATTGAAGCGTAGTTCTGTAAGTTATCCAAAAGCGGCACGATATGTGGAACTTCAATACCATCATGTACAAGAAAATTTCGGGCCCGGTAAATTCGGGCGAGTTGCCAATCTAGTCTCTGCTTCGAATCGCATATTTTTTGAAGAAGGTCGCGAGGCTTATGAAATATCTTCCATGTGGAGTATATATGGTTTCTCAGCAATGGATGGTTGGCAAACTTTAGTAACCCAGCAATCTTGGGATCGTCTTCCGGAGATGATAGCGAAACTA
Source organism: Pirellula sp. (assembly GCA_044344575.1). GTDB lineage: Bacteria > Planctomycetota > Planctomycetia > Pirellulales > Pirellulaceae > JBKCUI01. The sequence goes on from JBIJCS010000539.1 coordinate 1,622, forward strand.
GCATATCCTCAATGCGTATTTTGCCTCTGCGTAATGTAAATCCAGGTCCTAAGGCTTCCGATTTGATAACCTTTGCATGTCGTTGGCAAAGAATTGTCAGATATCGAGTTATCTTATGAACCTTGCGTGATGTCACCAGGGGCGTAATGAGCTGACACACTCGCTCAAGCGTCGATTCCCCCTCGTGAGCGCCCGCAAGCGTTTCCAACGCAGACCAAAGGTTTACGAATCTTGTTCGAGTATCTGTACTTGCAGACGCGAGCGCTAGCTGCTCCACTGCGGCAAGCACGCGAATGTCGATCTTGCTGGTTGATACAAGTTGTACCGCAGTATCGATGTCCCTTTTCGAATGGGTACGGGGGTATAGCCTACGGAAAGCCTGCTCGCTTTGAAGAAACACGCGGCTTTCTCCTTGGTAGGTCACCGAGGCTGTTGGATGTATCCTAAGCTCTGACGGATTACGGTAAAGACTTACAAAGCCTATTCCAATTCCAAGTTTTCGGCGCGCGGATGCTACTGCTGCGCGGATAGAGAGTGCTTCCACCTCGAGTTGAATGTGTATTGCATTGTTTCCATGCGCAGATATGGAAGATAAGTACTCATCTGGGAGAGCTTTCGCGGAAACCACACGGTATCCCTGCTTGCGAGCGACAGAGTGGGGGCCATCAACATCCCCGATTATTGACAATGTACAGCAATACGTTTTTTCTTTAGCCTTAGTGAGTTCTAATAGTTGATCAAATGCTTCCAACGGCGTTTTTGCATCGATCGCTATCGAAGGCTTCCAAACATCGTCGTCTTCCTTGCCATGTTGAAAAGCAAAGGTTGCCAATCGTCTGATTGCACAAAGAGCTTCCTGCTTATTGCTCGGTAATTTCTCTATCGCACCTCTCGCCCATTCCTCAAATGCCAAAAGATACATACTTCGGTAGGATGACAAGATCGAGGCCCCTGCAACGACCGCCTCGGGTGTCTTGGAGCCCGCAAGTTGCTCCAAGCGTGATTTGTAAGTGGGAATCAATGAGAGAATATCTACCTCGGCATCAATCAATAGACGGAGTTCCTCCTTCAACTTGTTCGCGTGTGTTGCGAAGCGAGATTCGAGTTTCCATCGCAAACCAATATCCAGGAGTTCATCAACAAGAGAGGCTACATTATGCAAACGTGGCTGATGAGAATCGGGGGTAAACCCGTGGAAAAGCTCGTGCCAAGCCGATAGGACAAATATCAGGCCAGTGTCTTCTTGGGAAAAGTCTGCGTCTTCTGGTGCCCACATAATTGGAGAAAAGGCACCTGCGAACACAGATGCCTTGTATAATCAGGGTCGAGGGTGGGCCATGATTTCTCATGAACCACACCGAAGACCCTTTACTATTTCGTTGAATACCGAACTGTATCGTCCAGCTATTGGCCGGTCAACATAAATCCGGGGCGTTATTCGGTAAAAAACATCAGCTGTGTCCTTTGACAAAAAACTCGGGGACAGACCCTGCGCGGTTGGGCTTTGGGAATGCTTGCTTAATAGGGAAACAGGGGGCTCAACCCGCGCTCATGGGTGCTGTGGTTCAAGTCAGGTCGAAAAGCGATTGCTGCAAATGAAAGTTTTTGACCAAAATCGGCCTTAAAACGCACTGACTCGTAAAATCGGAAGCTATGGACGACTCGAAGCTTCCCACACCGCACAATAATCTGTTTCACTACGCGCTTTCGCATCCGCA
>JBIJCS010000540.1:0-3336 GCA_044344575.1 Pirellula sp.
GAATGTAGTGCGCATCGGAAACCGAACGGAAAAACATCGGTACCGAAAAAAATCCAGCCGCACCAAAAGTCTCCACCCTCGGATCAAGCTCCTCCAAAATTCTTCGAAACGACTCCTCCCTGTCGTCAATACAAGTCACCACCTGAAACTTGGGCACCCCCCCGACCGCTCCACAACCCCCATGAACCGATAAAGAATCCAACACCCCAACGCGATAATGCCTCTCATAAGCCAAGTGAAAGATTCGACGACGCTCCATCGTCCCAAATGCACTGATCTCCGTCATCAATCGCTGCCACTGCCAAGTCTCCAGCGACGACAAATCCATCGGCGTCCATCCCAGTAACTGCGCAAGCTGAAACAAGATAAATGCACGCTGCTCTACCGTTTGACGCACCCCCGGTCGCTGATGAAATCGCAACTCCTGAGCAAGCCGCTCCATCGACAAACTTCCATCTCCCAACGCCTTCAACCCATCCGCTTGCGACATCTCCAACAACGATCCCCGCAAACTCGCTCGATCCAAAAGCAAACGAATCGCCAAAAAATCGATCAACGTTCCCTTACCCGCCGGTCGAGGCGTCCAAGCCGCATTGCTCTCCAACTGCCAAAGCATCCCAGCCCAACCAGGCAAACTCAAAAAAGTACTCTCGATGAACTCCTCAACCCCATACTCGCGCACCCCCAAAATATGCAACGAGTGAACGATCGAATCCATACTCGTGCGCCCCGCTGCACGATCCTCCAAAATACTTTTCGATACCAACTGCAACCATTTAGGATGAAACGCTGCCGCCACCCCAAAGTAGTCTTGAAACAACTCAAACAACGATCGCTCGCGATTCGGTAACATCCACTGCGCAAAACCCTGGTCCGTCACACTCCCCAAAAACCGTATCAACTGCTCGTGAACCCGAACGTCGCAGTCAATCCCACGCGACTCGAACAATATATCCCTATGCCTTCGAGCTAAACGTATGTCATTGAAGACCTCACCCACAAGCCCCGCACCCTCCAAACAAACGCGATGCATCCACTGCAAAGCCCTCGCTTCCAGTTCATACCGAGGCACACCGCCAGCAGATAAATCCTTCTCAACACGATCCAAAATCAACTGCGAAACTTCCTTCGGTGCCTCACTTCGGAAACGCTTCAATGCATCCGTCTCGGAAATAAACCATCGCAATTCCTCATCAGGACCATTGCGTATCGGATACCTAAGCATCATCCGACGCAATGCGTAGCGAGTCGTAGAAAACACCACCCGGTCGCTACCACCTTCCCCCAGATCACGCCCCAACTCATCATCGAGATCCTCATCCGTAATCCGACCCCGCTGATACTCGCTTCGGTATCGCTCCTCCGTCAAATACGGCTGTGCCCCATACTGCTTCCAACCCTCGATCACCCCCTGCGCAAACGGCAAATGCTCATACGCATGCAACGTGTTGTGATGCACGAATACAGCGATCGGCCCCTGGCTCGGCAAATAATGAATCGCATGCTCAATCGCATGCTCAACCTGCTCGCGCGCAACAAGAAACGACTCAGGCCCCTCCCCACCCTGGGAAGAAAACCTAGATGCAATGTTCACTGAAATTGTCCGTCTGTGTGGGATCCGGGGTCGAAAACACCAACCAAATTCTAAATCCACCTAGACCCACAAAGGAACACTCAACGAACTCCCACAAGCCAAAAGTTGACTTCAAATTTCACAAAAAAATCCCACACCGTGAAAAAATTGTCATCAACACCACTGAAGAATCAAATAAATAACACAACAAACCATGCACCAATTCCCAAGGATGATTCACCCCTCAGCAAACCATCCACCTCATCGCCTCAATCGCCATCCTCGAGACTCCCACCAACAACTACCTCAAACGTGGTCCAAAACAATACAAATTCCCCTCTCCTCGAATCAGAACTTGATCCCCCAAAGGAATCGGCGAACCGATCACGGGCTCTCCCAAGCTCGTTTCCGACAACACCTCAAAACCACCCTCTCCCAATATCCGTCCAACAAATACGACACCATCCTCACGCGGCGCATACAAACGATCCCCAGCAATCAGCGGCGATGAATAAAAATTTGCTCGCCCCTTCGGAAATGCTCCCTTCCATCGCGTCTTGCCCGTCGCAGCATCCACAGCTTCGACCTCCCCATGATCCCGCACCAAGACCACTTGCTTGTTGACTACCGATGGTGTCGGCACGAAAGTCCCCACATCCTCACGCCTCCATACATGATTCGTTTGCGTCGTGTCGCCACTGCCAGATAACCGAATCCCATGCAACCTCGGAATACCCCGGTCATTCCTCCCATACGCAATCACCGCTACCCCATCGACAACAACCGGTGTAGCAATCGCCGGCCACAATTGCGAACCCTCAGGATTGAAACCGCCACAAGACCAAACCATCTGCCCATCCGACGCATTGTGGATCGTTACATGCTCCGCACCCCACACCAAAATCGATTCCCTACCCTCATACTCCATCACCAAAGGTGTACTGTACCCATGATCACACTCCGTCGGAGTCTTGTAATTGCGGTCCACCTTCCAAACCAATTCACCTGTCAATTGGTCAAATGCTGCTAACCATGATTCACCCTGATGCATCCTTGCCATGATCACGTGCTTGCTAGTTAGCACAGGCGATGTTCCATGATCCCAATACAAAGTGTCCTTACCGTAGGCCTCAACAAGATTCTTCTTCCATAAAATATTCCCCTCCAAATCCAACGCAGCAAACGTACCACTCTTGAAGTACACGTAGACCGTCTTGCCATCACTAACCGGCGAAGCATTACAACCAGAACCATTGCGGTGCTTACCAGCATCCTCCTGCTCAAATGCTTTGATCCACAATTTCTTACCCGATGCGTCAATGCAAACCACGGCATCCCTGCCCTCTTGCGGCGCAGTGAGAATGATCCTCCCGTCAACATGAATCGGTGTCGAACATCCCTTCCCAGGCAACTCTACTTCCCATCGCAAATACTCTTTGCCCACTCCATCGGGAAACGATGTACCCGCAACACTGCCATCATCCTTCGGGCCCCTCCAAGACCGCCACTGCTCACCGTCCTGACCCTTAGCGGCAGATCCAACTCCCAACGCTACGCTCAACACGCTTGCGAACCAAACCGTTGCTCTTTCGACTGCCATCGCTCAAACCCTTTGCATTGTTACCGAACCACGCAGCGCCCAACCTAAGCCGCATCGCCCAACCCAAAAATTACCGCTTGCAAGTCAAACAAGCGAGTGACAATAAGACGATTCGCTCCATAGCGTAGGCGACACGAAAGTCCAATGCAACAAGTGCCCAATG
>JBIJCS010000542.1:0-3323 GCA_044344575.1 Pirellula sp.
GCTCTGTGCGCGGCTTCCCTCGTTGGGTTGTCTTTCGCTAGTTACCAAATCGGCAGTGGTCGTGCGGTGCGACTTGCGGAATTCTCTCCGTCTGCGAACTCGATTCGTTCGCAACCGGGGCTGGATGTAACTCCGCCACCTATGGGAAACAAGCGTTCGGACAAGTTTGCACGGGTGAATTTGACGACACACGAGGGCAAACGTGTTCGTTTCTTTGAGGACTTGGCGCAAGACAAAAAGATTGCAGTGAATTTTATATACACCGTATGCAAGGGGATTTGTCCTGGCATGACGGCGAACATCAAGAAGGTTCGCGAAGAGTTAGCGGATCAAGGTGTGAGTGACATTTGTTTTATCTCCGTGTCGATCGAGCCAGATAAAGACACCCCGGAGCGATTGGCTGCGTATATGGAGGTCAATGGGATTGAGAATCGGCCAGGGTTGTGTCCTTGGATTTTTTTGACTGGTGAGATCGCTGACATCGACTATCTTCGCAAGTCGATGGGTGTGTATGATTTGGATCCGAAGATTGATGGGGATCGTACGCAGCATGGTGGTGTTCTCACGTTTGGCAACGATCGGACCAATTGGTGGTGTGCTTCTCCTGCGTTGCAGCGATCTGATCAATTGACCAAGGTGTTGATACGCATCACGAGAGATCGCGCGCTATTGAGTCCGGCGAAGCCTGATCCGATTCCATTAGCGATCCGCTAAGGGCTTGTGGGTTTGTTGATCCAAGCTTCGTTGAAAACGGCATGTTTCATGCTTTTTCCACCTTCGACGAAGTAGCTATAGATCGCGTGCAAATTTCCGTCAGCATCGACGATGATAGCGGGGTAATGGTAAGAACCGCTGGAGTGGTCTTCCAAATGCCTCGTAGCGTTCCAAGTTTTCCCTTCGTCGGTGGAGAGGGAAACCGCCAATTTGTTTCGTCCTTTGACCGTGTCGTTGTAGATCAAAACCCAGTGACCGTTCGGCAAGGTCACAGCATCGACACCCGAGCCGGGATTCGGTAATGGGGATGAAGTGACTTCGCCCCAAGTCTCACCGTCGTCGAGGGATTCGCAGATTCGTAGGTGTTGTGTCAGTCCGTTTTCACGCATGAAGGCGACCAAACCGCCGTCTCGGCGTTGCAGGACGCTTGGCTGGATGTTACCAAAGCCAATCAGTGGCTTGGAAGCTCTCCAAGTGTTCCCCATGTCGTCGCTGATGGCCATCAAAGAAAATGAATACGTGTCGGTGTAGAGTGGGAGTAGAACTCGTCCCGATTTCAGAAGAGTTGGTTTGCACCGCGTCTGCCATCCGAGTCGCTGAAAAAGTTTGTCGGAGAGTCGGCTACGAACTTCTGCAATTTCCATTTGTAGATCGGTAGGGATTGCGGGGATGGCGGCGAGGAAGCGATCTAGTTTTGCGTTGGCATCGTTGCTGAAATCTTCGGGTTTAAGCCACAAGCTTTGTTGCTTGATCCAGTTTGGTTTAGAGTCTCCTAGTGGATTTTCTGCAATGAGTTGTTGGGTGATACAGGATTCCCAAGTGTTGGCGAGGACCAACGGCCAGAAGAGGTGTAAGCGGCCTTTTGGGTCGATCCACATGGCGGTATTGCCGTCTGGGAAGCCTGGGGTGTCGACCAAGAGAAACGGTTCGGACCATTGTTGGGAGTTTGGTGCGAGGCGAGCACCAAAGACAGCCACATCGTCGGCTTTGCGTTCCCCGGAACCTCGATACCAGGAGGCGAGCATGGAACCGTCGGAGAGTTGCACAATGCTTGGTGCATGGTTGTGTTCTGGATGCAGCGGGAAGACGAGCTCTTCGCGGTACATTGGGTCTTGCGCGATGCTTTGCGTCGACAAGAGAGTTACCAGCACCCATATGGCTTGAGCGATAAACAGGGTGGCTTGAGCAGTAAACAGGTGGGTAATCGATTTCGTAATTGTAGTCATTTCAAAGAAGGCTCGGGTTTGCGCGGTTAGGCTGGCAGGTTGAAGAGGACAGTGCCGTCGTAAACAGCATTGCCGTAATCGGGTGAAGGAAATTTCCCGCATTGTAACTTGCAAATGCTAGCGATGTTTGTTGTTTGGCAGTTGGGTAAAAGTCATGCGGGGGAAATCATGTCAGGGGGGGGGAATCGCACTTGGATTGCTGAGCGAGGTTCGGGTATTCTCCGACCTTCAAACCGAGAAGTCCTACAGGCGGTATGGTTTGATGAAGTGATGGTAGGTTGGGGAGTGTGGCTGACGCGGTGGATCGGGAGGAAGCGATGAATCGAGACGAGGAGCGGTCCGAGGCACGAGTGACGCGAAGAGAGGCGTTGCTAGCGATTGGTGCGATGGGGATTGCATCGAGTTGTGGATGTCGATCTACCCCGATGACTGGCCGACCGCAGTTGCGATTTATCCCCAAGTCGATGGAGATGCAGTTGGGGGAGCAAAGTTATGCGGAGGTGGTGTCGAAATCTGCGCCATCCCAGAATGGGGCTTGGACCGACGCGGTTCGACGGACTGGGGAGCGGATAGCGGCGGTAGCCAACGCGCCGGGTTTTCAGTGGGAGTTTCGCTTGTTGGCGGACAAGACGCAAAATGCTTTTTGTTTGCCTGGGGGGAAAGTGGCGATTTACGAGGGTATCGTACCGCTATGCGAGAACGAAGCGGGCTTAGCGGTGGTGATGAGTCATGAGATCGCGCATGCGCTTGCGCATCATGGTGCAGAAAGGATGAGTCAGCAGGCGGGGGTTCAGGGGGTGGGTGCAGTGTTGGGGTGGGCGATGAGTGACACGACTCCGATGACAAGGGATTTAGCGATGCGAGCGTTTGGAACCGGAGCGCAGTATGGATTACTGTTGCCCTACAGTCGTCATCACGAGAGCGAGGCAGATGCGATTGGGTTGAGGTTGATGGCTCAAGCTGGCTACGACCCATCGGAGGCACCGTTGTTTTGGGGGAGGTTCGGGAATGCCAAGAGTGGTGAGCAACCCGCCGAGTGGGCGTCGACGCATCCAAGTGATGAGCGGCGTGCGACGGATCTTGCGAACAAATTACCGGAGGCACTGAGTCTATATCAGTCGACCCCTAATCGATACGGTCGCGGTGAGCGATTGGTGTAATGCTATCCGCAATTTCGTGACATAGCTTTGCAGATTATTCATGTTCTGAACCTTGAGCGATTCTCGTTTTAGCCCAATACTGACGGCCATCATGAAGTGATGTTCGGTTGCTTCTTGGCTGTTTCGGAGAATTGCGGCGGGAGAGAATTGAATGCGACGGCGAGCATTTACGTTGGTGGAATTGTTGGTGGTCATTGCGATCATTGGGGTATTGGTCGGGTTA